>JAJCXL010000018.1 GCA_029263435.1 Acidobacteriota bacterium
CGCCTCGACGCACCAGCATCTCCTTGCGGATGGCCATGCCGATGCCGGGCTGGAACTCGAAGCGCATGAGAGGTACGTGCCGATAGAAGAAATCAGCGGCACCATCCTTGTCTCCGCCGTTCCACTTCGAAACGATCTCGACAAGGATTTTCGGGTAGGCGAAACCGGTCATCGCCCCATTGGCCCCGGCAATGAGCTCTTCGAGAAGATAAGTGCCTCCCAGCCCCCCGAAAATGTCGATACCGATCCCGTCCTCGAGCTCTCGGATGCGCGCGGTCTTATATGGGCTCGGCGCGTCTTCGAGCTTGATGGTGCGGGCATGGGGCACTTCGCGACAGATGTCGACGATGAGCGACGCTTCCATGTGATACCCGGAAATAGGCGGGAAGTCCTGGATGACGATGGTCTCATCGAACTTTTCCGCGACGGTCGCGAAGTGACGGCGCAGATAGTTGGAGTTGACCTTGGGCATGAAAGGCGGGCTCACCATGAATCCGGCGGCACCCGTGGATTTGGCGTCGCGGCAATAGCCGAGACAGGTGTCCAGTCCCGGTCCGGTCGTCCCCACGATGACGGGAACCCGGCCTGCGGTGTGCTCCATGGATGCGTCGAGAATGACGCCGCGCTCTCGGTCCGAGATGCGGGCGACTTCGCTCGTGACGCCGAGAGCGACGAAGCCGGAGACCCCGTCTTCGATGAACAAGTCGATGGCTCGTTTGAGGCTTTGGGAGTCGAATTCTCCGTGCGCGTCGAACGGGGTAGGGAGTACCGTGTAGACGCCAGACAGTTTATGCATGGCGCATTATCTATCATGGCTGGACAGGAAGGGCGAGCGGCTTTACGATGCAACCGATATGAAACTCCACGTGATTTCGAGGGATGAGGTCGCGGCCGCCGTGACCATGGCGCAGGCGATCGAGACCGTCAAGAAAGCGTTCGGGCAGCTTTCCAAGGGAAAGGCCAGTGTCCCGGTCCGCACCCAGCTCGGAGTGCCGCTTCATGACGGAGTCACCCTGTTCATGCCCGCCTATCTGGAGCAGACGGACGAGCTCGGGATGAAGATGGTTTCTGTATTCTCGGGCAACATGGCCACCGGGCTTCCGACCATCAACGCGATGGTCATCCTGGTGGACGCCCAGACCGGGCTTCCGACCGCGATCATCGACGGCACTTATCTCACTGCCCTTCGGACCGGTGCCGCCTCGGGTGTCGCGACCGATCTTCTCGCACGAAAGGATGCGAGCACGGTGGCGGTGCTGGGCACGGGCGCGCAAGGACGGACTCAGCTTCAAGCCGTTTGCACGGTGCGCCCCATCGATAAAGTGTTCGTTTTCGATGCGCGAGAAGCTGCGGCGCTGGCGTTCGAGAAAGAAATGGCAGACTCGCTGGGTATCGATATCGAGGTCACCAAAAACGCCGCGGACGCCATCCGGGACGCCGACGTGATCTGCACCGCGACGACCTCCAGCAAACCGGTCTTCGCACACTCCGATCTGTCTGCGGGAACACACATCAATGCGATTGGCTCGTTCACTCCGACCATGCAGGAGCTCCCTCCCGAGACCGTCGAGAACGCACTCCTGATCGTGGACTCGCGCGAAGCGGTGTGGGCCGAGTCCGGCGATTTGATCATTCCGCGTCGAGAGGGCCGTATCTCGGATGAATCGGTGCATGCGGAGATCGGAGAGATTATCAATGCGGAGCGCCCCGGTCGCACCGATGACGATCAGATCACTTTGTTCAAGTCGGTCGGCAATGCCGTCCAAGATGTTTCCGTCGGTGCTCGCGTGTTGTCCGAAGCCATTGCCAAAGGCCTCGGGACTCTCGTCGAGCTTTAAATCGTGAAAGTCACGCTGGACTATGGAAGCGACGGCCTCGAAGTCGATCTGCCGGAAGAGTCTACGACCGTCATCGAGCCGGCCTATCCCAAAGGCGTCACCGATCCGTCCCTAACGCTCCGAGAGGCTCTCGCGGCGCCGCTCCAAAGCGAAACGTTGTCGACGCTCACGCGAGGAGGCGGCAAGTCTATCGCGATCTCGGTTTGCGACGGCACCCGCGCCCAGCCACGCGAGTTGATGCTTCGGGCCCTGTTTCGAGCGATGCCGGATGTTCGCCCCCGGGACGTCGTCATCCTCATCGCCACCGGGACCCACCGCGCGAATAGCGACGAAGAGCTGCGAACGATGTTGAGCGACGATATCGTGGACCGCTACACCGTCATCAACCACGACGCGCGCGATGAAGGCAGCCTGACCCGAGCGGGGCAAACGCCCTCCGGCGTTCCCATCGTTCTCAATCGACACTGGATGGGTGCGGACTTTCGTATCACGACCGGCTTCGTCGAGCCTCATTTCTTCGCCGGTTTCAGCGGCGGACCCAAGATGGTCGCGCCGGGACTCGCGGGGCTAGAAACGACGATGGTGCTTCACGACGCGCATCACGTCGGTCATGACAAAGCGACGTGGGGTGTGATCCACGGAAATCCGATCCACGACGACGTTCGAGCGATTGCCGGCGCGACCGGCGTGGACTTCTCTTTCGACGTGACGTTGAACGGAGACAAAGAGATCACGGCCGCTTTCGCCGGAGAGCTGTTCACGGAGCATGCGGTCGCGTGTGAGCAGTCGAGACGGGAAGCCATGCGTCGAGTAGACGAGCCATTCGACGTGGTGTTGACGACGAATTCCGGATTCCCGCTGGATCAAAACCTGTATCAAGCGATCAAAGGAATGTCGGCGGCGGCCAAGGTCGTCAAGCCGGGTGGCGTCATCTTGTGCGCCGCAGAGTGCCGCGACGGACTCCCGTCCCACGGCGCCTACGCGGAGCTACTGACGCGAGCGGCTTCCCCCGAAGCGTTGCTATCGATGGTGCGTGAGCCCGGCTTCAGCGAGCCCGACCAATGGCAGGTGCAGGTCCAAGCCATGATTCAAAACAAAGCCCGCGTCGCCGTCAAGACGAGCTATCTCTCGGCGGAGACGTTGCGCGCGGCTCACTTCGAGGCCATCGACGATGTCTCCGTCGCGGTGCGAGACGCCTTGGCGCGGGCGGGCAGTGGTGCGAAGTTGTGTGTGCTACCGCGGGGGCCGCAGACGATCCCTTACGTGTCTTGAGGGATCGATAGGCGAGCTCGTTGAAGGACGCGTCCTTCCGGGTGGCGCTGTAACGACGAGGCGATCGGAGTTATGATCCCTCCTCACGCGGCCAGTACGGATTCGGGAGAAGTAGATGAAACTAATTCGCTTTGGGGAGGTCGGCAATGAGCGTCCGGGTATGGTGCTCTCCGATGGTTCCGTCATCGATGCTTCGATCTTCGGTGAGGACTACGACGAGAAGTTCTTCGACGCTCAAGGGCTCAAGAGACTCCGACGATGGGCCGCGACGTTCTCAGGTTCCGCTCCCCGATTGACGTCCCCGGTCCGCTACGGGCCCCCGGTTGCGAGGCCGAGCAAGATCGTCTGTATCGGTTTGAACTATCACGACCACGCAGAAGAAACCGGTTTGGCTATACCGAGAGAGCCGATCCTTTTTCTTAAGTCGACCTCTGCGATCTCGGGGCCGTTCGACGATCTCGTCATCCCCCGAGGATCCAGCAAGGTGGACTGGGAAGTGGAGCTCGGAATCGTCATCGGTCGCCGCGCGAGCGTGGTGCCGGAGTCACGCGCTGCCGATCACATCGGTGGCTATCTCATCGTCAACGATGTGTCCGAGCGTGGGTTTCAGCTCGAACGCGGAGGCCAATGGGTCAAAGGCAAGAGCGCGGACGGCTTCGCCCCGATGGGACCCTACTTCGTGACGCCCGATGAGATCGGAAACGCGCATGACTTGAAGATGTGGTTGGCCGTCAACGGTGAGACCATGCAGAAAAGCTCCACCGCGCACATGATCTTCGGGATTCCTCTCATTATCAGCTACGTGAGCCAGTTCATGACGCTGCTCCCCGGCGACATCATCAGCACCGGCACTCCGTCAGGCGTAGGGCTCGGACGAAAGCCGCCGCGCTTCTTGAAGCCCGGTGATGTGTTGGAGTGTGGGATCGAAGGTCTGGGAAAGCAGCGTCAAGAAGTCGTGCCTTGGCAACGAGGCGTGAAGAAGACCGCCTGAAAACCCTAGAACTTCAGGGGCTCAGTCACTCAGGGTTTGTGCTTTGAGCTGCCAGGTCGTGTTGGCCGGGTCGATTTGGACGGCTTCCGCGTATAGTGCTCGAGCGCGGCGGGTGAGGCCTACCGATTCATAGAGCTCTGCGAGCCCGGCGAGAGACTCCGCATCGAACCGATCGATCCGAAGTGCGGTCTTGAAGTGTTGTTCGGAGCTCTTGCGCCACCTCGGGTTCCGCATGAGCCCTTGAGCGAGCAAACGATGGTAGCGCGCCACCTCTGGGAGGAGCTGCACGCACTCTTCCATCAGCTTGACGGCTTCATGGAAATCGCTATCCGCATAGAAACGCTTCGCTTCGCGATAATAGTGCTCAGCCGTTTCCCGTTTCGACGCCATCGACCGGATCGCTTCGGGCTCGGGGCTTACTGGCTCGGGCGCACGGCCTTCGCTTCGGGGCGTTGGCGTCGGTAGGGAGCTGTCATAGCGCGTCCGCTCTTCAGCGTCACTGAGCGATTCGTAGGCGGTGGTGATCTTGGCGACGATAGTCTCGAGCCTACGTTGAGCTTCCAACCCGCTGATGCCATTGCGATCGGGATGGTACTTCTTGATCATCTCGGCAAAGGCTTTCTTGATGTCTTTGGCGGAAGCGGTTCGCTCAATCTCGAGCCACTCGTAGAAAGTTCCGCTCGCGACCGACTCGAGCTTCGCTTCGATCTCGTCGCCGACCGCGGCAGGGCTCGGTGTTGTCGGCTTCTCCATCACTGGGGACCGCGTTGTCGGAGCGACCACGTGAACGCGAGGCGCCGGAGACTCAGGAGCGCGAAAGGGCTCGATCGGTTGTCGATGACGCTCATCGAACGGCGCGACCGCGCGACTCTTTCTGCCGAGATCCAAGAACCCTCCGGATAGAAGCCCGTAGAGACAACAAAGCGTCGCGAGCTCCTCGAGTGGCGAGATCGAAACGATATCTTTGAGTGATGCCGTACCGTCTACCCGAGACAGAACGAATCCCTCCTCCGGCGTCAGGTTCGCGAAGTGGGCAATCACTTGAGGATCTTTAGTAGAGGTGACGACGCGTCCCAGATCTCCTAGCGCGTCTCGAACCGCTTCGGGGGGCATTTTGCGAGTGCCTTCGAGGAGGATCGGAACCGTTGCCAAGTCCACGCGCTGGTCTTTGTCGATCGGGTTGAGATCTTCGTTGAAGCGAAAATCTCCGTCGCTCCACGAGAACAGAGAACAAATGATGTCTTTGACCTGATCGGTCACTTTCGCGTGCATGGTGCGCTCGTTCATGAGTCCGAGCGCGACGAGCGTCGCTCCTAGCTTCTCGTTCTTCGCGCGCATTTTGTTGGAGGCGAGCGCGAGCTCTGCGCGGGAGAGCTTTCCTTGCTTGACGAGGAACTCGCCGAGGCGGTCCGAGTGGAGGGAGGAGCGCGCGAACACCATGGAGCCCCGTCCGAAATAGACGTTCTTCTCGACATCGTCACGCGACAGCTGGAGGACTCCGCTGACCCGTTCTTTTCCGAGCGAGTGAATGAGAGAGGGAAATCGATCGTTCGCTAAGTTTCCTTGCACGGCACCCATACCCCCTCGAGCCGGGATCGATTCGAGCGCGGTCCCGTGCTTTCGTTAGAGGTCACACTTGTTTACGTTGACCCGATTGTACGTGTTCGGACCCGCCAGTACTGTGACCCAGAGTGTGGGTATAAAAGGACAACGACTGTAGGCGATCCCCCGCAGACGGGTTCTTCGGTCGGCGGATAAAAAAAGCCCGCCCCCAGATGGGGGCGGGCTGGACTCGAAACGGATCCGGACTAGACGTCGATCTGAACGATCGGAGCCTTGGGTGTTGCCTCAGGCGTCTCGTTCATGATCTGCTCGCGGTAGAGCTTTTCCATCCGTTCGTCTTCCGGCGTCCGCTGAAGGGTGGCCTGGCGCGCGAGACGCTGTTCTTCACGAGCGTTCTTGGCGATGCCTTTCTCGTCCAGATCGGTCTGCACGCCTTTGTGAACGTCGCCTGCGTTGAGCAGCAGCGAATGATCGACCGTCGGTAAGTTGACGTCCTTGTTGCCCGCATAGATCTGGTGTCGGCCGCGCTCTTCGTACCATTTGTTGAGCGTGGCGTTCATGTGCATTTTCTCGACGATCTGACGCCAACCGATTCCGGTGTTGTACGCGCAGAAGGAAATCTCTCCCTCTTGGGTCGCGTAGGGAATGATGCACTGTTCGGTACGACGGAAGTCGTAGTTGAAGAGATCTTGGAACCACATGCCGGCGATGAACAGGAAGTTCCACCGGTCCTGGCGTCTCTTCTCGATATCCTCGAACGTGCGGTCCGGGGTGACCTTGCCGTAATCTTTTCCGGTCACTCCGTAGGTCTTGTCGAACTTCTCGAGGAGCGACTTCAGAGTGAACTGCGAAGGCGCTTTGAAGGGGTTGTAGTTCCGCATCACGGAGAGCGCCATCCCGAGGCCCGAGAGAAAGTGTCCACGTGCCGCGTCGTTCAAAGACTTGACGTCTTCCGCCAAGCGGTCGCCGTTGAGAAAAGAGGTGACCGGTGCCGATTCTTTGGTCTCCTTGTCCACCATGATGGCCATGCCGACACCGCAGTTCGGGTGGCATCCGCAGCTGAACTGTCCCCAATCGCGCCCGGGCCCGTGGATGAGATCGGCCCAGTCGGAGAAGGTGCCCAGAAAAGAGATGGGATACCAATCGCGAGCCGGCTCGCCGAGACCGGTTTGGGTCTTGACGTCATGCGCTAGGTGGGACAGCGTGTAGCGTTGCGCGAAACGACGATCTTCCGTCACCTCTTCGTCGCGGCCCGTGAATGAGACCGGCTGAAACGCGAGAAACGGGATCTTCTTGGGGTTGTCGAGAGCGAAGCGGATCAATGAGCCGACTTGCTCGTTGTTGACGCCGTTGATGAGCGTCGTGACCGGTACGATGTCGACGCCGTTCGCGTAGAGGTTCTCGACCGCCTGGAGCTTCACGTCGAACAAGTTGCCCACGCGACGATGAGAGTTCGCCGCATTTCCGATGCCGTCGAACTGAAGATAGGCGTATCGAAGTCCGGCCGCCGCCGCTTCGCGCGCGAACTCGGGGCTCTTTGCGAACTCGATGCCGTTGGTGGCTGCCTGAGTACTGATGTAGCCGATCTTCCGAGCGTAGCGGACCGCGTCCAGGAAGTAGGGCGAAAGGGTCGGCTCACCGCCGGAGAACTGAACCGACATCTGCCGCTTCGGTTTGATCGTCGCGGCGTTGTCGAGCATCGTCTTGATGTCGTCCCAGGACAGCTCGTGAACGAAACCTACTTGGTTCGCGTCCATGAAACACGGGTCGCACATCATGTTGCAGCGGTTCGTGAGGTCGATCGTCAAGACCGATCCGCGCCCGTGCTTGATCGTGCTGCTGCCGTGGTTGTGGAGCTTTTCGTCATTGTGAGCGCGGATATCGCGTCCAGGGAAGACGTCCTCGAGATGTTTGAAGAACTCGACGTCGACGGCCATGATGTCTTCGAAGTGCCCGTGAATCGGGCAATCCTTGATCATGCGAATCTCACCATCGCGTTCGATGATCTGAGCTTTGATCTCGCCGACTTTCTCGTTGACGAGGGTTGAGACCTCGCCGTCGCCGTTCAGGATTTGATCTCGCGCCTCGGGAATGCACTTGGGGCAGAGCGAGTCGGTCGTGCGAGGCCAGCCGAGGGTGGGCTTCGTTTTCTGCCACGACTTCAAGAGCGGCTTTTCCGACCAGGCGGGCGTAAAAGAAGGGTTGGGGCTGATTCGATTCAAGCGCTCGAAGACGTGCCATGCGCCATTGGCAGCCACGGTGAGGGCTTTCTCGAAATACTTGACGGGTCGATGCATTTAGCTCTCCAGCGTGAAGGATTACGGGGCTTTGAGTCCCGAATGGGTTAGCCCAGCAGGCAGAATAGAGCGGACGGCTCGGCTAAGCCAACAATATTCAAGGAATTAGCCAATTTCGAAGGTTGTTGGTGCATTTTGAGGATTGAACGGCCCTATCCCATACGGCCGAGGTGAGGAGTATAAGTGCTTTCGAGAGAACGGCTTGTCGATCTGTTGATGGGTGGGCTCCGGCTTTCAGTGAAGTGTGCTCTGCCCCTCGACACCCATGCTGTCTGGAATGACGTTTTGGTTGACGTGTCGATCCAAGTCGATGACGTAGGTATCTTTCGCTTCGAGGAGCACCGGCGAGTGCGTCGCGGTCACGATCCGGAAGCTCTTCTGGTCCACGAGCTCCATGAGCATCTTTAGCATCCGGCGCTGATTCGACTGGCTAAGCGCCATCTCGGGCTCGTCGAGCAGAAGGACGGTGCCGTCGGGGAGCTGCGGAAAGCTGTCTTTGAACATGGAGAGCATCACCTGTCCGTGACTCGCTATCGACAGGTATTCCTTCATCTGCGGGTCGTTGTCGAACAGATGGATTTGATTGCGAGGGTTGTGCTGCTCCGCATCGAACAAGAACACCTTCTCGGCGTCGAGCCCGGATACCTGGGTCTTGTAGACATAGCCCTCGACGCTTTCCCCTTTCAGGGCGTAGTTGAGCGAGTGCAGCAGGGTCGACTTACCGGATCCGTTCTCGCCTTTCAGCATGATCAGAGGATGCGAGAGATCCACGACCATCGGCATGTGAAAGTTGAGGCCTGCGAACACCGGATGGGCGAGGATTTTCAAGTACATCTCGAACGGCATAGCGGGCACGTTAGCACACCCTCCAAACTGCGGCAAAAGCTCGTGCTAGAATAACCGCCGTCCGCGGGCCGTGGCTTTATCCGGACCCGGCGGAACACCAACGAGAAAGCATTCATTCCGACATGGCCGTGCTAGAAAAAAATCAACTCCTCGAAACTCTCGCAGGACTTTCACAGAAATCTTGGCTCGAAGCTCTCGATGCAGTCGAAGCTTCCATACATGAAGTCGATCGCGAGGCGACGCGAATCTGGTTTGCGTTTTGGCCTCTCGAGCTTCAAGAGGCTCTTGGCTCCGGGGACGACCCGAAACAAATGGCCAAGGTGATGGACCTCGAAGGCGAGTGGACGCTCGACGAGGCCATCGACGCCTCGGTCTCCTTTTTGTACGGGGCGCATCACTGGCCCGCGACCAAGAAGGCGATCCTCGCTCATGGCGGGCCCGCAACTTCGCTTTCTCAGACGATCCAGGATCTCGCCGGCAAGGTCGCGGCCTCGGAGAAGGTGGACGTGAGTCTCGTCACGGGTATTACCGCGGTGGGTTTGATGATGCTTCGGATCGTCGGGGACGATGCTCTGAGTGCGGTCGTCGACCATCCCGCGAGCGGCGATCTCTTGCCGAAAGATCCCGGACGGGTCCTATCGAATCGCAAGCGTGAGAGCCGAGACGGCTTGTTCACTTTCTTGAGAGGGGTGAACCGCCGCTGGGATGTTCGTTGGGACGAGAGCCGCCGCGATGGCGTCTATCGCGCCATCAATCAGCAGGACTTGGCCATGGCCGGCGCTTCCGCTGAAGGTGACTACCGTTCTCTCGATTACCGTCGGATCGACGGCCCGGTTCCCGTGGAGTGTCGGGTGGGCTCGTGCGGGTATTGCTGGGTGGGCCTCCTCGCCGGCAAAGACAACCTGACACCGATCACGCCCTTCGAGCAAGAGCGGTTACGTTATTTCGGCTACGACACCGTTAACGGTGAGGCAGACTCCCATCCTCTCGTCCGATTGGCGTGTCAGGCTCAGTGCCACGGCGACGTCACCGTGACCATTCCGCCATGGAACGGCGAGCTCAAACGACGCCACGACACCGGTCGGGACAAGCTCGGTACTTCGTAGAGCTCCACGCTTTGGCCGGCCCGGCTCACGAAGGTTCTAGCCGGAGGGTGTAGCTCGTTCGACCCGGTAAGAGCGGGGTCGGTCGTCCGTGCAGCCAGTCGTCATGGCCAGCGCCGTAATACGGCGATAGCGGGTGGCCGCTCTGGCCTCCCGGCATGTGGAACAAGCCATCCTCCTCGCGGCCCGGTGAAACGACGAGCCTTTGTGACGCTCCGTTTCCGGTGCTTTGGGCGCGCGGCATGTTGCTGTCGCCCGAGAGGGGGTGCGACGGCATGTCGAGCCAGCGAGACAGCCAAGGGACGGAGCCGCTCAGAGGATGATTCACTTGTGACATCCGTACCTCGCCCCAGCTCCGATCGATGGGCGCTTCGTCCCAGCCGGATACGGTTCGCTCTACGATGTCTTCCATCCAAGCGTCCCAGGTCTCGTATCCTTTCGGCACGAGGTGTCGCGGCCGTTCGGACACGAGACGCCACAGTGGACCGTCCCACTGTCTCAAATCCCATATCGAGAAGCGCTCATCAGCTTCGCGCGCTTTGCGGCTCAGCGCCGTGAACACCTCTTCGAAAATGGCCAGCCTCAGCTCACGCACGGCCCGGTAGCCCGAGCTATCGGTCGAAGCATGGCCGGTCCACCCCGACTCGAGCGCTTCGCGGACGCTTTCGATTCGAACCCAGCTGAGGAAGTAGTCGCGCCACGTTCCGATGAAAACGGCGCGGTCATCGAGCTGGACGTCCAGCAGGTCTTTTTCCGTGGCGGCGTCGATCGCGAGTAGGTCGTCGCGAATCTGTCTGGCTCTCGCCCCGAACGCGTAGCCGCCGTCGCCAATCTTCCCCAACATCTCGCCGTCGACGACGCGCGCGTTGGCAGTCCACAACACGCCGCCGGGTGGCTGCACGATGGAGGGGTAGTCTTGTGGCGCGAGCCAGCCGTCCCACCCACGATCGCCCTTCGCCCAGGACGTCGGACGTCGTCCGTCGAAGCCGAAGCGTTTCGGGATACGCCCGGCAATCGTCCAGCCGATCGCTCCGGCCGCATCGACACAAACGAAGTTTTGCGGAGGGAGCCCGCTGCGTTGCGCGATGGCCATGGCGGAGGCGAGGGTCTCAGCCGTCGAGAGCTCTCCCAGGCCTAAGTTGATCCCCTCGTCGTCGTGCGCGATCCAGCGCAATGCACGGGGTTGGCCGGTGTGGTCCTCGTCGAGGATCGGCCCCCAGATCGTTTCTCGGATTTCCAGGGTCTCGCGCTCGCCACCCGCGGCGTGGAGAACCTCTTCGTAGCGTTCGTAAGGCCGCGATCCGTCGGGGGTCAGGTAACGTTGCGGATCGTTGGGATCCGGCTCGACCTCGACGAGATCGAGCCAGTCGCCGTTCGAGTTCGTAAAGCCCCAAGCGATGTGACCGTTCGAGCCCGCGACGAGAAACGGCGTCCCCGGAAGGGTGACACCGTTTTCGGAGTGGTCGCCGACTCTTAGCTGCGCCCGGAACCAAATGTTGGGCACGGAGTGAGCCAAGTGCATATCGCTCGCGAGGATCGCACCACCGTGCGCGCTGCGCTCGGGAGCCACCGCCCAGTTGTTGCTGCCGATGTTCTCGTCGAACGAAACGCGTGACGGAGGATCGCGTCGCCGCGAGGAAATCGGCGGTCTGTCGCCGGGCGGGGGAATGGGCGGTGTGTCGAAAGGCTCTCCCACGATCGGAGCGTCCCACTCGGTTCCGATCGGCGTCAAGAACGCGGCCAGCTCCGGGGCCAAGGTCTCGTAGAGCAAGCCGACATTCGATTCGTAGCGGCCGGACGGGTCGTTCAGCTGGAAGAACATCGAAGCGATGACGAGCATCGAGTCTTCTGGCAGCCACGGCCTCGGGTCTTGTCGCAATAACAGGTACTCGAAAGGAGAAGCGTCGAGCGCGCGTAGGCCTGCGTTCACACCCTCGGTATAGGCCAAGAGTAACGAGTTGTCGGAGGCGTTCTCGACCCGGCGTTTGGCGCGAGCTCTCATCCGATGCAGCCGGTGTCGCCGATCGAGTCGAAGAGCGCCTGCCCCGACGAGCTCCGCGAGCTCACCTGCGGCGCGGCGTCTCAGCAAATCCATTTGAAAGAAACGCTCTTGGGCATGTACGAACCCCAGAGCTCGCACGACATCCGGCCGGTTTTCTCCGACGATCGTCGGGACACCGTTCGCGTCACGAGCGACGGAAACGCTTCCTCTCAGCCCGCTCAGCACCACCTTGCCCGCGATGTCGGGGAGGCTTCCGGTGGCGGTCCGATAGGCCCAGAGGCCTGCGACCACCACCGCGATACTCGATAGCACGCATCCGCGTTTCACCCACCGCATAGTAAGTCTGATATTAGTATCGGGTTTGCGCCACGCACAATCGCGGGTGGAGGTATCAGATGAGTGGATGGATCGGTGTCGTGATCATCGGTTTGCTTGCGGGCTGGCTCGCGGGCCAGATCATGAAAGGGAAGGGTTTCGGGATTCTCGGAAACCTGGTGATTGGGATCGTAGGCGCTGCCATTGGCGGCGTGATCTTTGGCATCCTCGGACTCGCCGCGGTGGGCACGATCGGCCGCATCGTCAGCGCTACCGTGGGGGCAGTCGTTCTTCTCTATGTCGCTGCGCTCGTGAACAAGAAGTAGGCCGAGCGTGAAAGGGCTGGCGGGCTTCGTGTGGATCCAGCTGTTGCTTGCTGCGAGTGTCTCTTGGGCGCAACGAGACGATGTGACTTTCCTCGTCATGGGGAAGACGACGAACCACCGCCAGGAGGACTCCGGCCAACTGAGCTTGTTGAACTATCACTTCTTCGCGGAGATTTTCGTAAGGGAGGGCGGTCGGGTCGAGCGCGCGGAGCTAACCCGGCCCGACGGAGAAGTGTCGCGATTCGAGGATTTGGGTTTCGTGCAGGAAGTCCATGGGGGGCGCTACGACCGGGAGTCGGAGCTCGACGCACGATACCCGAACGGTGATTACGTCTTCGCGTTCGATGCGTCGAGCGGTCGGGTCGACCATCGAGTCCTAACGATCCGCGGGACCGGCGAAGGCCAGAGCCGAATTCCCGAGCCCGTGCGGATCTCTCTGATACAGAGTGGAAGAGAGGTTTCGTCCATCGCGGTCGACCCGAACGAAGACCTCACCGTGAGCTTCAGTCCGTTTCGAGACGGAGCGCCGGACGACAACGGTATTCTCGACGACTTGATATTCGTCGTGATGGGCGATTGCCATGGCGAGAAAGTCGAGCATAGTGGGCGTCCGTTCGAAGGCACGAGCTTTCTGACCTACCGAGATGCCGACTATCTCATCCCGGCCGAGAAGCTCTCTTCGGGTGAGCCTCATCAGATCTTCGTGGAGCACGCCAAAGTGGACACGAGTCGTGAGGACGGTATCGTCGGGCTCGTCACCTACGCCTCGACGAGTTTTTTCGACTTTCGTACGACGGGGGAGGCGGTAGGTGAGCCCTGTCCGCGTCCGATGCCGAAGATGGATGGCGGCCAAACCGATCGGCCGCAGCGATGAAGTTTTCCGATTTCGGCGAGAAGTTCACGCGTGAGTCCGGAATCCTCCACTTGATGGATGATTTGGGTGAGGCCATCGCGTCCGGCGGTGATTGGATCATGCTGGGCGGAGGAAACCCTGCGCGCATTCCGGAGATGGAGCGACGGTTCCGGCAGAGCATGAACGAGTGGCTCGCGGATGCGGACGCGTTCGAGAGCATGGTGGGTCATTACGACGCGCCCGGCGGGCACCGACCGTTCGTCGAAGCCGTGGCGACCTTGCTCCGCGGCGAATATGGCTGGCCGATCGGCCCCGAGAACGTGTGCCTGACGAGCGGAAGTCAGACGTCGTTCTTCTACCTCTTCAACCTTCTCGCCGGATCGCGGAAAGGAGCGCGGCCGGGGAAAATCTTGCTGCCCCTAACCCCGGAATATATCGGCTACGCCGATGCGGGAATCGAGCCGGATATGTTCGTGTCGGCGCGTCCCACGATCGAGCTCGAAGGGGAAGACCAGTTCAAGTATCACGTGGACTTCGACGCGGTGCGGCGGAGGGTTGACGACGACATCGCTGCGATTTGTGTGTCTCGCCCGACGAACCCCACGTCGAACGTGCTGTCGAGGCCGGAGCTCGATGGGTTAGTGGAGGTCGCCCGACAGCGCGAGATCCCTCTCATCGTCGACAACGCTTACGGCACACCTTTTCCGAATATCGCGTTCGGCGACATCGAGCCTGTCTGGAACGAGGACGTCATTCTCACCATGAGCTTGTCGAAGCTCGGCCTTCCGGGGTTGCGCACCGGGATCGTGGTGGGGAGCCAAGCCGTGATCTCGGCCATCGCGGCCATGAACGCGATCGTGAGTTTGGCCCCAGGGAGCTTCGGTGCGTGTCTGACGAGAAAGCTCTTCGAGTCCGGTGAAGTGCTTCGTCTCGGTAGGGAGGTCATCCGTCCCTACTACGAACACAAGTGTGCCCGGGCGCTCGCCTTGATCCGACAAGAGCTCGGTGGTCGGGGTTATCGAGTGCATCGCCCGGAGGGCACGTTCTTCTTCTGGCTCTGGTTCGAAGCGCTCCCGGTGACGTCGACCGAGCTCTACCACCGGCTCAAGAAGCGAGGGGTGCTTATCGTGCCCGGCGAGTATTTCTTCCCCGGCCTCGCGGAAGACTGGCGCCACAAACACGAGTGCATCCGACTCAAGTACTCGCAGGACGACGAAAGCCTCGAGCGCGGCATCGTCATCCTCGGCGAAGAGCTCGAGCGCGCCCGCGCAGAGTGAGAGAAAAAGGACCAGGTCCTTTTTCTCGCCGCCGCGCGGATCGCCAAGAAATTGGACCGGGTCCTTTTTAGTCGTCTTCCGTTGACTGCTCGGGCGGTCTGCCGCGCGAGCGTGAGCAGGACTCGAGTTCGAGCACTCGAGCGGCCTCCTCCCTCCAGCTCGCGGTGCCGAATGGAGCCCCTCGGCGGACGCTTTGGCTGATTGCGGCGAGCTCGGAGCCGGTAAGGGCGCGGTTGACGTGCTCGATCCAGTTCTTCGGCGTCGTCAGCGGCCCGTCCGACAGAGATCTATTCATGTCCGACCGCTTCATGAGACTTGAGAACGGCCAATCTTCGGCCCGATCGACGAGACGCGCGCGGAGCGGATTGCGCTCGACATATCGAACGACTGTCCAATAGTGTTCGTTGGTTTGAACAGGAAAGGATTTGTATCGATTTTGATAAAGATGTCCCTGCCCTACCGTTTCGGTAGCCTGTCTCCAGCGTATCGCGTGGCTGAGAGTCAGACGATGCATGAATCGCGGTAAGTCGTTGTCTTGCCAGGGCCATAGTACGAGGTGCCAGTGGTTGGGCATGATGCAATACGCGCACACCCGCATGCCGAGAGCCGAGGCCTTCTCAAGCAGAAGCGTTTCGAATGTGGTGTAGTCGGAGTCGCTTCGAAACAGTTTCATCCGCCCGATGGCACGGTTGATGACGTGGAAAACGACTCCTCCAGCGGCGATTCTTTTTCTACGGGGCATGAGACCCTCCTGCTGAGAGGGGACGACAAATAGCCCGCGCGACCTCCGAGAATTCGCACAAGAAAAAGGACCTGGTCCTTTTTTACGTTTTGCGAAAAAAAGGACCAGGTCCCATTTTCGCGGCATCGCTAGCCGGCGATCATCCTGAGGTCCGTGCCGAAGCGGTCGGCGATCTCTAGAGTTCGATTGAGGTCGGGGTGGCGGATGATGATCATTCCGTCCGAGATCAAAGTCTGTTTCCAATTTCTGCGGGGGTGTCCGACCGGCAGCAGGTCGAGGACGACGACGTGCTCGCCGAACTCAGCCATCAGGGGCGAGAGACCCGTCACGCTCTGGATGACTCCCTCGCCTTGGGCTCGTTTGAAAATCCACGCGGCGTTGTATTTTCGCTCGATGGATTGGCTGAAACTCCCGTGGCAGACCGCCTCGGCCCATCCGGTGAACACGTCGATGTCGCAAGCGAAGTTCATCAAATCGACCAAATGCGCTCCGGGAGGGCGTGCCGCGATCTCTCCGAAGACCGCTTCGCCGGAAGGAGTGCGGAACCACTCCATATGGGTGAAGCCGGTGCGGAAGCCCAGCGCTCGGATCACTTCCTCGCCCATGCGCCGGCCCTCAGCGAGTGCCGGGTCGTCGACATCGCGGACGACGACGGTTTGCGGGGAGACCCACTCTTGGGTGCGAGACAGGAGCGCTCGGGGTCGATAGAACGAAATCGTGAACAGCTTGATCTCGCCGTCGACGCAGATCGTGTCGTAGGTGTAATCCTCGCCCTCGATGAACTCCTCGACACTTACCTCCGGCACGTGACGTAGCGCGGGGAGCACCGCTTCGAGCTCTTCTTCGGTGCGGACGTGATAGGTGTCGGCCGAGCCCGCACCGGCGATGGGCTTGACGACGATCGACGTGTCAGGGAATCCGATCGCGGCCGCGGCGTCGCGGCAACCGGCCACGCTCGTCACGCTGGCATGCTTGGGAGTGCGGATCCCGGCGTCGTCGAGCTTTTGTTTCATGATCTCTTTATCGCGAAACGGGATCGTCTCTTCGACCGTCATACCCGAGAGTCCGAGTCTTTCCCTCAACTGCGCGGCGAGAACCATGTAAGGCTCCCACAGGCACTCGATCCGCTCGAGCGGAGCTTGGGCGTGAATTTCCTGGACTTGGCGAAAAACAGCCTCCTCGTCCTGAAACGACCCCACTTGAAAATAGGCCGAGAGGCTCTTGCGGGCCGTTTCGGGAAGTGCTCCGATAGGTTGGTCCCCCAACCCGATCGCGTCGGCCCCGACTTCGGCAAGGCCGCGAGTAAACAGAGGCATTTCCACAGGAAATCCGGGGCTGATCATCAATACGTTCATTGCCATTACGAAAGCTCCACATAGATACGCCCTACGAGTTTTCTGAGCGCCGCTTTCACCACCTCAGTATCGGGATGGCGGAGTATCACATAGCCGTCACCTTCATAGGTGCCGGACGCGCTTTGACCGGGTTGCGGAAGTTTCGCCTCGACGACGAGCTCGCCCACTTCTCGTTGCGCTTGCTCGAGCCCGTGAATGGCCGCGACCTTTCGACCATGCCCTTGCCCTCTAAGGTAAGCGGCTCCGACCGCATAGCGGCGCGGCGGAGGATCCCACGCGTCATGGATCATCAGCTCGCACCACGCTCGGTAGAAATCGAAGTCGTGGGCGTAGGAGAGGAGGGTCGCGAACTGAGCGCCCGGCGGTCGAGCGCCGACCTCGGAGATGGCCACGCTGCCATCGGATCGTCGAAACCATTCCATGTGACTGAGGCCGTTATCGAGTCCCAGGGTGGCGAGAGCCGGACCCGCGATCTCTAAGATTCGCGCATATCTCGGGTCGTCGACGTTTTGCGGCGACAGCACGCTCCACTGGATCCAGGGATGGCGCAGCACTTCGATAGGCGCCGGATAGTAGTCATTCACGGAGTGCCACACGAGTTCGCCGTTCAAAACGACACTGTCGAACGAGTGCTCTTCACCTTCGATGAACTCTTCGAGCAGTAGAGGCCGACTCGAGGATGGCGGCATCGAGTCGAGGCAAGAGCGCAGCGCTTGCTCGTCGTCGATACGAAACGTTCCTTGCGCTCCGGCCCCGTCCGGTGGTTTGACGATGACGGGAAAGCCCACCTCGGAGGCGAAGTCCACCGCACCCGAAGGGTCCGACACCAAACGGTGCCTCGCGCATGGAAGCCCGGCCTGTTGGAGCACGGTCTTCATCCGTGACTTGTCACGAAAGTTTCTTGCGGCCCCCGCACCCAAGCCTGGGATGTGCATCGAGTCTCGGAGCTCGCCCAATGGGACCTGGAGCTGCTCGAGGGTTCCGATGAGCCGGTCGACCGAACCCAGCACACGGCGCATGGACTCGAGTGCTTCTCGAAGCGGGCCCGTCGCAAGTCCGTCCTCGACCCGGTAGTGCGCGGCGAGCTTGTCGCGAATCTCCGCCGGCAATCTGTGCTCCGGATCCTGACTGATGAGCCCCAGCCGCACGTGGGGCACGCTCGCGGCCGCGTCGATGAACCGGAGGGTGGTGGTCGCGAAGAAAGGCGCGACGAAGACGGCATTGACCATGGCGCGATTATAATCGCACGGTGCAGTCCGTCCGCGTCGCCTTCGTCGTCTCTGAGCTCACGCCCTACGCGAAAACGGGCGGGCTCGCCGACGTGGGTGAGGCGCTCTCTCGTGCACTGGCCGAGCTCGGGCACGATGTCCGGGTCTTCGTACCGCTCTACGACACCATTGATCGGGATGGCCTCTCGATCGAAAAGCGCTTCGAGACCGAGGCGTTCGACCTTTGGGAGGGCACGCTGCCGCGCTCGAAGGTGCCCGTCTACTTCGTGGACTGCCCGAGGTTTTTCTCCCGCGGGTCCCTGTATACGAACGACCCCGACGAGCCCCTGCGCTTCGCACTCTTTTGTCACGCGGTCGTTCAAAGCTGCCAGCGGCTCGTGTTCGCTCCTCAGATCTTTCACCTCAACGATTGGCAGACGTCACTCGTCCCCGTGCTCCTCGAGACCACCTATGCTTGGGACCGTCTCTTCGAGGGCGCCAAGACGGTGCTGACGATCCACAACCTCGGCTACCAAGGCGTCTTCGGAGCCGAAGCGATCGAGCGCATGGACATCCCGGATTCGAGTCACTTCGACGAGCACGACCGCGGAGCAGGCGTCGTGAATCTCTTGAAGACCGGCATTTCACATGCGGATCATTTGACGACCGTCAGCCCGACCTATGCCCGAGAGATTCAAACCGAAGAGCAGGGGTTTGGACTCGACGGGCTGCTTCGTCACCGGTCCGGACGTCTCACCGGAATTCTGAACGGGGTCGATTACGGTGAATGGGATCCGGAGAACGACGAGCACATTCCGTATCGCTATTCCGCGGAAACGATTCGCCTGAAGAAACAGAACAAGGTCAAACTGTTGCAAGAGCTAGGCCTTGCCTCGTCTTCTCCGGACGCCGACCCCCCTCTCATCGGCATGGTGAGTCGGCTGTCCGCGCAAAAGGGAATTGAGCTCCTCCCTCGCGCGCTCCCCGACTTTCTCGCTCGTCACGATTCGAGTCTCGCCGTGCTCGGGACCGGGGAGCGAGCTTACGAAGAGTTTTTTTCCATGCTCGAGAAAAGGTTTCCGGGTCGGGTGCGGTTTTATCGAGGGTTCAACAATCGCCTCGCGCATTGGATCGAAGCGGGAGCCGATATGTTCTTGATGCCGTCGCGCTACGAGCCGTGCGGACTCAACCAAATGTACAGTCTTCGCTACGGAACCGTGCCCGTCGTTCGAAAGACCGGCGGGCTCGCCGACAGCGTTCAGCAGTTCGATCCCGCTACAGGTGAAGGTCACGGTATCGTCTTCGAGCACTACACGGCTTCCGGAGTCCAGTGGGGGCTAGAGAGAGCCATTGAGCTCTACGGTGACACCGCGTCGTGGGACCGGATGGTCCAAAACGCGATGGCCTGCGATTTCTCGTGGGCCGGGCCTGCCGCGCGGTATTCCGACATTTATCGCGAACTCTTGATACATTAACGTCTTTCCAGGACTCCCATCGTGCACGTCATCCTTATCGAGCCAAGTTTTCCCCGTAACCAGCGCGAGTTCGCCCGTGCGCTCGCGGAAGTCGGCGCCACCGTCACCGGCATCGGTGAGCGACCGAAGGAGCTCCTCGACAACGACATGAAGCAGTGGCTCACTCACTACGAGCAGGTCGGCTCCGTCGTTGACGAACAGGCTCTCGCGGAACGGGTCCGTTTCGTGCAACAGCGATTGCAGGTCGACCGGCTAGAGGCGACCGTAGAGGCTCATATCTTGCCGGCGGCCCACGTGCGCGAGGCGTGCGGCATTCCAGGTACGTCGACCCGGACGGCTTTCTTGTGTCGCGACAAGCCCGCGATGAAAGAAGTCCTGAGGCAAGGCGGCGTCCCGTGCGCCCAATCTTTGGGATCGAGCTCTCGCGAAGAGATTCGCGACTTCGCCAACACCGTTGGCTATCCGCTGATCCTCAAGCCCGCCGCCGCCGCCGGTGCCTCCGGTACGGTGCGCGTTGATCGGGACGACGAGCTCGACACCGCCCTGACGAAGCTGCGGGTCGGCGAAGGACTGCCCATCGCGGTCGAGGAGTTCATCGAAGGTCACGAGGGTTTCTACGACACGATCTCCATCAATGGCGAGGTCTCTCACGACTTCGTCTCGCACTATTACCCGAACGTACTCGAAGCGATGCGCGAGCGTTGGATTTCTCCGCAGTTCATCACGACGAATCGCATCGATAGCGCGAACGATTACGCGCAGGTGCGAGAGCTTGGCAAGAAAGTCGTGGAGCTTCTGGGTATCGAGACCTCTGCGACTCACATGGAGTGGTTCTTCGGGCCCAAAGGTCTCAAGTTCTCCGAGATTGGTTGTCGCCCGCCCGGCGTCGGCGCGTGGGATCTGTACTGTGCGGGAAACGAGATCGACCTCTATCGGGAGTGGGCCCACGCAGTGGTCTACGGATCGGCGACCGCCCGCGCCACCCGTGCTTTTGCGGCGGGGATCATTTCGCTCCGCCCTGATCGCGACGGCCAGATCATGGGCTACGAAGGGCTATCGACGATAGAAAAGAATTTCGGCAAATGGATCATCGACTACCATTTGCCCAGCGAGGGCTCTGGTACCGCGCCTGTGGAAGACGGCTATATGGCGAACGCCTGGATCCGGATGCGTCACCCGGACTACGACGAGCTACGTCGCATGCTAGACCAAGTGGGCCGAACGGTAAAGGTCCGGGCCGAGTGAGCACCGGCCAGACGATTCGACTCCTGGGGCCGCAATATCACGCGCCGAACCTGGGCGAGGTCTTTCAGAGCCTTTCATTGCCCGAGGGTCCCATCGCCGCGATCACTGCCGGGTGGCAGGAGCGTGAGGGTGAGGACGAGGAGTTGGACCGCTATGTCGACGAGCG
>JAJCXL010000019.1 GCA_029263435.1 Acidobacteriota bacterium
TCACGTGCTCCGCGCCTTGCGAGCCCTCCTTTGACGGGCTCTTATCCCAAGCGACAGGAGCGCGACCGCGAAGATCAACAGCGCTGACAGCAAGAAGGTGCGCTCGAACACCTGTTCGTAAGCGATGCCGCCCGCGATCAACCCGACGATGCTTGCGAGGCTCCCGACGCCTCCGCCGAGTCCTTGCACGACGCCCTGCAGCTCCTCGCCCGCCGCATCCGCGAGCCTCGCCATGAACGAGGGCCACAAGAGTCCGTTGCCGAGCGAGAAGAGACCGCCACCGACGTAGAGCACCGCCGGGTGCCCGCTCTGAAAGCAGAGGAACCCGAGCCCCAGGATCCCCGCCCCCAGAACCGTGAGCGTCAGGTTCGACGCCCTGGGCCCAATCCTTTTCAAGAGCGGCCCCTGGACGAGCACCGACGTCAAGCCGAGAAAGGAAAAGAAGACGCCGATCTCGGTGATGGTCCACGAGAGTCCGCGCACCGCGTGCATCGGAAACGCCGTGTAGAACAAGTTGAAGCTCAAAAAAATAACGAAATACAACAAGAGCAAGAACGGGACCTCGGACAGTCCGACCACGTCGCGGATGCCCTTGTCGGAGGCTCTCTCTTTGCCATAGCAGTTGCGCTGTTCTTGCCCGAAGGTCTTACGAACGCTGGCATCCTCCGGGATCTCCGCCGCGGGGCAGGCGTGGCGCGACTCCGGTAGATAGAGCCAGATGACGATGGATGCCGCCCCGGAAATGACCAACGCCGCGAGGACCGGCAAGAGCTCCCCGAATCGGCTGCCCCCGAGTAATCCCGCAAGGACGGGTCCGATGATGAAGCCGAGATTCCCCGCCACGGCCATGCTCCCGAAACTCTCTTTGCGATCTCCTTTCTCGGTGACATCCGCCAGATAGGCGTTCGCGACGGAGACATTGCCTCCAGTGGCGCCGTCCAACGCGCGCGCGAGGAACACGACCACGAGCGGCAAGCTCAGGGAGAAAACCCCTAGAGCGCTGGAGTCGATCGCGGCGAGCTCTCGAGCAGGAAGAAAAAGGGCGAGGAGAAACACGCACCACGACAGCAGCGTGCCGAGCTGGCTCGCCAAGAGGATCTTCTTCCGGCCGTAACGATCCGACCAACGTCCCAGAATGGGCGCACCGACGAGCTGAAAGCTCGAATAGGTCGCACCGAGCAAACCGTAGACGAGCGCGTTCCCACCGAACCTATCAACGAGAACGACCAGAAACGGAAGCACGATGCTGAAGCCCAACGTGCCGATGAAGTTGACGAGCAGAATTGGAAAGAGCCTCGAAGGCCTCGCGATCACGACGGCAGGTTAACGGAGGTGCCTACCGGCGGCAAGCGCTCAATCGTCGGCGTGGAGCACGACCGCCGGACGGAATCGCGCCGCGCGCGTGGCCGGAACGAGGATGGCCGCGCCGGCGCACAGGCCCAGGAGCGCACCCACGGCCCCATAGACGGCGATGTCCACGGAGCCCACCTCGAAGAGAAAGCCCGACAACGCGCGAGATCCTAGTATCGCGCCGACCCATCCGACGCCGAGTCCGATTGTGACCGGTACGAGCCCGTCGCGCAGGCACTCGGTGACGACCTGGCCCGACGTCGCGCCCAACGTCATCCGAATGTTGAGCTCCGTCGTCCGTTGCCGCACCGTATGGGCCGTGACCCCGTAGACGCCAACGACGCTGAGAAGAAGCGCCAGCAGCCCGAACCCCGCGAAAAGGAGCGTTCGCCCGCGCGGACTCCGCATCGAATGAGAGAGCACCGCGTCCATGGTCCGCACATTCGTGATCGGCACATCCGCGTCCACCGACCACACCGCTTGTCGTAGCTCCGCGACGGCGTTCTCCGGCGGCCCCTTTGCTACCCGAGCGACCAAGAACATCGAGACCGGCCACGAGTCCTGAGCGATCGGGACGTAAACCTCAGCACCGGGCGCGTGCTCGAGGCGGTTCTGATGCACGTCGCCGACGACGCCGACGACGCGAAACCACGCACTGCCGTCTTCGTAGCGCACCTGACGACCGACGGCGCTCTCGCCCGGCCACAGCTCTCGGGCGAGCGTCTCGTTGATGAGCCCGACCGACTCGCGGTCTCGTCCGTCGGTAGGGTCGAGGTCTCGTCCCTCGATGAGCGCGATGCCCATCGCCTCGCGGTATCCGGCCGTGACCACCCGGTAGCTCGCGACAGGCGGCGGCACGCCCGGAGGCATCGCCGCGCCGTCGGGGCTATAACCGACTCCCATAAAGGCCGTCGTCAAGGGCAGGATCTGGATGCCGCCGACCCGTGCCACGCCAGGCGTCGCGAGCAACGCCTCGCCGACCGCTTCGAAATATCTTACCCGCGCCGCCTCCTCGTCGTATTTCGTCGGCGAGGGGGACACCCGCATGGTGACGACGCCGCCTGGACGCAGCCCGGGCTCTACGCGTTGCA
The DNA here is from genome assembly GCA_029263435.1 of Acidobacteriota bacterium. Taxonomy (GTDB): domain Bacteria; phylum Acidobacteriota; class Vicinamibacteria; order Marinacidobacterales; family SMYC01; genus JAJCXL01. Next base: position 2,442 of record JAJCXL010000019.1, read on the forward strand.
AGAGCCAGAAGCTCTTCCCGAGTAGACCTGCTGCTGCGACCACCACCAGCGCTAGCGCGACTTCCGCCGCGACGAGCCCTCGGCTAAGCCGACGCGACGCTTTGCCTTGCGTCCCCCGGGCGGAGCTCGCTCCCCTGCCCGCGGCTGAGAGCCTCCACGAGGGTAAGAGCCCGAACCCCACCGCGGCTAGTACCGACAACCCGACACTCCAAAGCACCGCGCCGCCGTCCATCGCGACGTGGTCCCCTCTTGGAAGCTCCGAGCGAACTCGATCGAGCAGGAGCGGGCCGAGCGTCCATACGAGACCCAATCCGCCGACGCCCCCCATGAGTCCCAAAACAACGTTCTCGGTCAATAGCTGCGCACAAACGCGCCATCGCCCCGCGCCCATCGCTCGTCGCACCGCGAGCTCACGCGTCCTGGTGACACCTTTGGCGAGGAGGAGATTCGTGACGTTGACACAACAAAGCAGCAAGACCAACGCGGTCGCGCCCGACAGGAGCATGAGCATCGGTCGGACCTCTCCTACCAGATCCTCGCGATAGCTCCGCACCGAGAACGTCGGGACGTCGTCCAGTCGATAGAAAGGCGGCTCGATGCTCATCGCGATCGACTCGAGCTCCGCGCGACCGGTCTCGGCCGAGGCTCCATCTTTCAAACGAGCCGCGACGGAGAGATTGGCCATGTGCGAATAGCTCCCCTCGTCCAACGGGTCGATGCGGACCGGAATCCATAGCTCTTCTCGTTCGCCTCGAGGCTCGAATCCCTGCGACATCACCCCGACGATGATGCGCGGCTCATCGAGAGCCAAGCGCGACCCGAGCACGGCTTGGTCGCCGCCGAAGCGCTCCTGCCACACCTCATGGCTGAGAATAACCACCGCTTCGGCGCCGGGCTGACTGTCCTCTTGCCGAAACGCGCGTCCGAGAACGGGCGCGGCTCCGAACAGCTCGAAGTGCTCGTAGGTCACTTCGAGCGCGGTCAGAACGCTCGGCGGGCCGTCGCCGGTCCAGGTCAGGGCGGTTCGCATGTACGCCGAGAACAGCTCGAACGACTGAGTCCGGCTTCGAAGTTGATCGAAGCGCTCTCGGGTGAGGCGGTGCTCCGGCCATACGCGTACCAGGCGTTCCTCCTCGACGAAACCCAGGGGCCGGCGCACGACTTGGTCGACGACACTCCAAACGAACACGTTCGCGCCGATGCCCAACGCCAGCGTCGCCACGACGACTGCCGTGAAACCCGGAGAGCGAGCAAACGCGCGGGCCGCGTGGCGCACATCCCGGACCACCGCCTCCGGGCGAGGTCGTAAGAGTCCAGAGGCCTTGAAACGCCATCCAAAGCTTACTATCTGCCGGTAGTACCACCAGCGCGCGGCTCGCGTTCCGTGATCCCGCTCTCGAAATCGATAGAGCTCCCGAAGATCCAAGAGCACCTCGGCCGCCTCGGGTCCGGGAAGAAGCCACGCAAGGATCTCCTCGGCCAGTCGTGGCGGCATCAATCCTTCTCCATGAGAGGGCCGAGTCCGTCCCACAATCGACGGAAGGTGTCCCTCGACTCCCGCAATCGTGTGACCGCCTCCGGCCTGAGCTCGAAGTAGCGGCGGGATCGTTCCTCTTTGTCGCCTTTCGTCAGCCGAGAAGACAAAAGCCCCCTTTTCTCGAGCCGCTTCAGCGCGATGTAGACGGCGGCTGGAGCGACGTCTTTCCCGCTGCACTTCTCGAGCTCGACGACGATCGCGACGCTATAGCTCTCGCCGCCAAGCCGAAGGATCGAAAGCAACACTTGGTGCTCGAACTCGCCGAACGCTTCTCTTCCCATGGCCACGCCTTTCGATGACTAGCAACGCTAGTGTATCTCCGCAATGATAGCATTGCTAGTCTTTCTCGGAAAACTACGAGCGAGAAGTCAACGACCACTAAGAGGAGAGACGAGGTCTTCGATCGCCTCGGTGTAGCGAGATCGTTCGATCACGTCGCGAAGCTGCGCACTCGTGAACGGCTTGCTCAGGTGATCGTCCATCCCGGCCTCACGACACTGATCCCGATCGTTGTCCGTGGCGTAGGCCGTGAGCGCGACGACCGGGAGGCGATCCCGTGCGCCGTGGCGCCGCTCCTCGATCTCCTTGTGCCGGATCAAACGCGTCGCTTCCAGCCCGTCCATCTCCGGCATGTGACAATCCATGAGGACGAGGTCGTAGCGTCGAGCGAACACCCGCTCGAGCGCCTCCCGTCCGGTGGTCGCCACGTCGAACGCGTAGCCTTCGGCCTCGAGCATCGCCGAGGCGATCTCGAGGTTCACCGGGTTGTCCTCCACCAAGAGAATCGTGAGGCGCTCTACCGGTACATCGCCCACACCGGCTGCCGGAACCGACGCTACCTCGCTCTCTCGCCGAGTCGATGCCTGGGTGGCGGTCCCGAGTCGGACCTCGAAAGAGAAGGTTGCGCCTTGACCGGGTTGGCTCGTGACGTGGATATCTCCGTCCATCATTTCGATGAGCCGCTTGCAGATCGA
>JAJCXL010000020.1 GCA_029263435.1 Acidobacteriota bacterium
GAAACGATGTCTGACTGGAGCTGTCCGGGCGAGTACGGCCGATGGCAGTCTTGAGGGATGTCGTCAGTACGCCCGTCAGAAGCTGGGCTCGAACGAGGTCTCTTCCGAGATCTGCCATCGGGCCCTGGCGAAACAATTTTCCCAACCCGTAGGTGCCCACCGCGAATCCGATCTGGACGTAGCCGTCACCCGCGAGCTCGCCCGATTCGAACAGCTTGTCGAGCGCGACATTTCCGCTCAAATCGGTGTTGATGGTCCCGGTGGCGACGCGATCGTCGAATTGATACGCGGCCCAAGCAGCGCCGGCGCCGACCCCTATGATCATCAAGTTCTCCGGGCGGGTAAATGTGCTCTTGAAATCCTGCACGATGAGGCGTGGCAAGCTCTTTGTCGGGCCGCGGTCGCTCTCTTCGGCCCGTTCGAGGCTCGACCTCGCGTCCGTAGGAAGAGACTCCTCCTGGGGAGCTCGAGACGTCTTCTCCGGCTCTTCCGCGAAGGCGCTTCCCAGCGAGACCAACAACATCGACGATACAGTAATATGAATTATCCGGTGCATGATTCCCCCTCTCCATGGTTCGTGGATCCCCGGCTTTGGTTGGGCTTTCGCACAGGAAAGAATGTAATGAACTCGGAACCTCGTCCCTCATCGCTACTCGCGACGATCTCCGCCCCGTGGAGCTCGGCGATGCGTTTCGCGATCGAGAGCCCGAGACCCGCATGATGTCCGTCACCGCCTCTCGACTTGTCCGCCCGGAAGAACCTATCGAATACGTGGTCGAGGGCGTCTTTGGAGATGCCATCGCCGGTGTCTCGCACCGCGAGGCGCACGAAGGCGCCGTTTCTGACGACGCTTACCCCGATGCTTCCCTCGCGGGTATGGTCGAGCGCGTTGTCGAGCAGCGACGATAGAAGCCGCCTTACGGCCGGTTCGTTTCCATGAACCCGTAGCGTCGGCTCGGATAGATCGAGTGAAAAGGTGAGGCCTTTTTCGCGCGCGGCGGCCTCGAAGTGACAGCACGTGCTTCGTACCATGGGAATGAGATCGAACTCTGCCATCGGAACACTGTTACCGCCGTCTTCTCTCGCCAAGGTCAACATCACCGAGATGAGACTCGTGAGCCGCTCGGCTTCGTCTTGGATCTCTTGAAGATCTCGCCGGTAGTCCTCCGGGGTTCGGCCGTGGCGTAGCGCGAGCTCGGCGGTCGTTCGGATCACGGTCAATGGAGTACGGAGCTCATGGGACGCATCCGCGCTGAACTGCTCGATGCGAGCGACGGAGGTCTCTAACCGCGAGAGCATCTCGTTGAAGGTGGAAGCCAATCGGTCGAGAGCATCTCCGCTGCCGGTGGTCGGAATCCTCGTTTGGAGGTCGTGGACGGTGATCGATGCGGCGGCAGCGTTGATGGCATTGACCGGGCGCAGTGCTCGGCGCGCGATGAAGAATCCGCCGCAGCAGGCGAGGAGGAGCGCGATGGGGCTCGCCACCGCGAGCGCTTTCACGACGAGGCGTCGGATGTGCGAGACACTGTCGAGCGATGTCGCGAGCAAGATGTCGTAGGCGCGTCCCCCGAACGTCAGCCGTTGCGTCAATATGCGATAAGGGGTGGAAGCGTAGGCGAGAGAGCGAAAGCTCGATTCGCTGTCAGGCTGCACCCACTCGAGCGGTGGTCCGTCGAGCTCGGGAGACCCCGCGGGAAAAATAGGCCGACCGTCGGCGTGTCGTATCTGGTGGAACCGGCGCTCGGGAAGACTGGCCGCATATTCGAAGAGCTCCTCTTCCGTCTCGGACTCGAAATCGAACTCCTGGCCTTCCTCCTCCGCCCCTTCAGAGAGCTCGGAGAGCACCGTGGAGATCAAGCTCGTCATCCGACCCGAGAGCCGCTCGTCGATGGCCTGCTCGGCGGCGTAGCTCACGCTCACCCATGAGACGGCACCGATGGCGACGAAGCCCAAGAACAGCATGATGGCGTACCAGGCCGTCAATCGGAGCTCGATCGAGTGGGGGGTGCTCACGGCGAGTCGACTTTCAAGCAATAGCCCACGCCCCGCACGGTGTGGAGGAGTTTCATTTCGTGGGCTCCGTCGACTTTTCGACGCAAGTTCGCGATGAACACTTCTACCGTATTCTGCTCGACGTCCGCGGAGTGGCCCCAGACGGCTTCGATGATCGCGTCCCGGCTCAGCACCAGGCCGTTTCTGCGCATGAGGAGCTCGAGAATTTGAAACTCTCTCGGGGTGAGGAGGAGTCGAAGCTCACCGCGCGAAACCTCGTGGGACGCCGGATCGAGCGTGAGCTCGCCCACGCAGAGAGTCGCGGCTCGGGCGACGGGCACCCGTCGAGCGACCGCGCGAATGCGAGCGAGCAGCTCATCGAAGGAGAACGGTTTCGTGAGGTAGTCGTCCGCGCCGCTATCCAGACCATGGACGATGTCTTTGGGGGCATCCTTAGCGGTGAGCATGAGCACGGGTGCCCGACAGCCGTCGACTCTCAAGCGCCGCACGACTTCGAAACCGTCCATCTTGGGGAGCATCGCGTCGAGAACGACGACGTCGAAGTCTCGTGAGCGCGCGTAGTCGAAGCCGTCCGCGCCGTCCTCTGCCACACACGTGATGTGGCCCTCGCGCTCGAGGCCGCGTTTGAGAAGCTGGGCCATGCGCTGGTCGTCTTCGACGATCAAAATCTCCACGACTTCAGTGTAAGTGACAACGCTGAAGAATGGCTGAAGCTCGTCTTCGCCGCGGCTCTAGACGACGCCGGAGTGTCTCGCCTCTGGCATCGAGCCGCGGCGGCCTTCAGTGTTTCTTCAGAAGGCATCACTATCGTGTCGTCGTCAATGCTCTCCGTCGTCGTTCCGATGCGTGATGAAGCTGGAAACGTGGCCGGGCTGATCTCGGACCTTCACCGTGCTTTGAACGGGGTCGAGTTCGAGCTCATCTGCATCGATGACGGAAGCCGCGATGACACGCGCTCCGTCCTGAGGGAGATGCGCGCCTGCGACGACCGGCTTCGGGTCCTGGAGCATGCGCGGTCCCAGGGCCAGAGCGCCGCTTTGCGCTCCGGGGTGCTGGCGGCGCGAGGATCGCTCATCGTCACGCTCGATGGCGACGGCCAAAACGACCCGGCGGATATCCCGAGCCTCGTGAGAGAGAAGGAAAGAAGCGGGGCGACGATGGTGGCCGGCTTCCGGCAGGCGCGACACGATCCGTGGTCGAAGCGCTTGTCCTCCAAGATCGCCAATCTCGTTTATCGATGCGTTCTCCAGGACGATACGCCGGACACGGGTTGCGGACTCAAGCTCTTCGACCGGGCCTCTTTCATCGAACTGCCCTATTTCGATCACATGCATCGGTTCCTGCCGGTGCTCATCAAGCGAGGCGGCGGCCGGGTCGTCTCGGTTCCCGTCCATCATCGGTCGCGGCGCTCGGGCTGTTCCAAGTACGGCGTCGTCGATCGCTTGCTCGTCGGGGTGGTGGATCTATGCGGAGTGCGGTGGCTCCTCTCTCGCTATCCGCGTGCGGCGTCCGACGTGGTCTGCGTTTCGCTGCCTCCAACCCGCATCGAAAGATCGCGAGAGTGCTGACGGCGTCCCGGGTCTCGGTTCTGAGCGTGGCGGGGTTCGTCCTCGGCGCTTTCGTCGTCTTCGCCAGACTAGGTGAGTTGCCGCTGCTCGATCCAGACGAAGGACGCAATGCCGCCATTGCGAAAGAGATGGCGACGAACGAAAGCCTGATCGTTCCTACCTACAATCAGCTGCCTTATTTGGACAAGCCGGCGCTTTACTTCCAGTGGGTTCGCTTGTCGATCGATGCGCTGGGCCCATCGGAGCTCGCGGCGCGCCTACCTTCGGCGATGTTCGGCTTCGCCACTCTCGTGATGGTGTACGGGTTCTGCCGGCATGCGTACTCCAACGCGGTGGCCGCGATGTCGGTCGTCGTGCTGGCGACGATGCCTCTGTTTCAAGCCTTCAGCCGGATCGTCATCTTCGACATCGCGCTCACGTTCTTCGTGTGTGGCGCGGTCTTCGCCGGCTTCATGGCGGAGAACCGGGCCGGAGGGACTTCGAAGTGGCTCCATCGAGGTGGCGCTGCCTGCGCCGGCGTCGCGACTCTGGTCAAGGGCCCGGTCGGTTTTATCTTGCCCAGTCTGGTGCTCGTTGGCTGGGCTCTCATCGAGCGCCGGCCAGACGCCGTGCGGCGATGGTTTTCTCTCGCCAACGTCGTCTTGTTCATCGCGGTCGTCCTTCCTTGGTTCATCGCGGTCAGCCTCGAGCGGCCGGACTTTCCCCGCTACGGCTTGGTGCACGAGAGCTTGAACCGATTCACGCGCGACACGTTCGAGCGAGGTGGTCCTTTCTACTATTACCTCCCCGTGCTCGTGGCAGTGTGCTCTGGCTGGAGCTGTTTGTTCCTCGAGGGTGCGTGGCTGGCGTGGCGGCGCCGGAGCGCATCGACACCGGCGGACCGACTGCTTTTGTGTTGGGTGGTCGTGGTGCCGGCCTTCTTCTCGCTCTCACAGTCGAAGCTTCCGGGCTATGTGCTGAGCGCGGTCGTCGCTCTGGCGATTCTAACGGCGCGACTGGTGATCGATGCCGCTCGTGATCCCAACGGCTCCTCTATTCGCGCGATGCGACGTGGCCTGTGGGTGCTCGTTGCCTCCGGCGGTCTTGGCCTGGTCTGGCTGACGGTGGAGATCGCTCGCCCCGGGACGCTGAGCTCGATGGTTGGGATTCGAAGCGCGGAGTACGACGTGATGAGCGCGCAGTTCTCACACTTCGTCCCGAGCCTGGCCCTCACCGTGACCGCGGCGGTCGTCGCGCTCGTCAGTCGCAAGCTCGTCGCGGCGGTCGTGTCGTTCGGCCTACTTCCGGTGAGTCTCATCGTGCTGTCGTTCGACGGCTGGCGCGCTTACGCGGAGGCTCATTCCTCACGAGAGCTCGCGTCGTCGATTCGAGCCCTCGCGCCGGCGGAAAGCACCATCGTTTGCTTGGAGTGTTTTCCCCCGGGACTCGCTTTTTACTCGAGCCTGCCGCTTCGATTGGTCACCGAAGACGGCACCGAGATGACGAGTAACTATATTCCAGTCTTTCTCTCCCAGCCGGACCCGTGGCCGAGGGAAGTGATTCACATGAGTCGGTTCACCGCTTTGTTGTCGGGGACCCGCGGCGCGGTCATCTTGCTCGCGAAGCGGGATCGATGGGCCGCACTCGACCGTGTCGCTCGAGCTCGCAACAAGCGCGTGCACGAGCTCTCCGAGAAGTTTCGTGCGGTCGTGCTTCCTCCGCGTCACGCGGAGTCTTGACGCATGTGCGGGATCTGCGGCTGCGTGCGCTGGGGCGAGGCCGGTCCACCGGACGTGCAATATATCCGCCGGATCCGCGATCGGATGGCGCACCGGGGACCTGACGATCGGGGGCTGTTCTCGGACGGGCGGGCGGCCTTGGGTGCGACGCGGCTCGCCATCCGGGGAGGCGCCGGTAACACCCAACCGGTCGTCGATCGGCAGTCCGGCGTCGCGGTCGTCTGTAACGGTGAGATCGACAATCACGCGGAGCTGGCCGAATGGTTGAGAGCTACCGGGACGGCGCCAACCGGCGAGGGCGATCTCGCGGTGCTGCCTCATCTCTATTTAGCGCTCGGCGAGTCCTTCGTCGAGCGCCTCGATGGCGCGTTTGCGCTGGCGCTTTGGGATCCGAGACACACCCGACTGATCCTCGCCAGAGATCGAAGCGGGGAGCGCCCACTGTTCTATACGCGCTCGGCAGACGCGATCGTTTTCGCTTCGGAGCTCTCCGCACTCGTGTCGGAGTCCAGGCTTGCCGCCTCCCCGGATATCTCTGTCCTGCAACACTATCTTCGATTCGGCCGCTTCTCCGCACCATCGACCCCGTTGCGAGATGTCCTCCAGGTGCCTGCCTCCCATGCCGTGCGGCTCGACCCGGAGAACTCGACGAGCCGCAAGTACTGGCACTGGGATCTCGGGCAAGGTGAGGATCACCGGCCGACCTCCGACGCGTTCGATGACGTGTTTCGACGTGCCGTGCGTAGACAGACGGCGTGTGACGTCTCCTTCGGATTGTTCCTGAGCGGCGGCGTGGACTCGTCGCTCGTCGCGGCGGTGGCGCGCGAGATCCATCCCGACCGGAAGCTCAATAGCTACACGCTACGCTTTCGCGAAGCGTCCTACGACGAGGGCGCGCGCGCCGCCCAAGTCGCTCACGACCTGGGTTTGAACGATGAGGTCGTCTGGGTCTCACCGGAGGACTTGCCGCGCACGCTCCGACACCTCGTTCGACTCGTCGGTGAGCCTTTGGCCGACCCGGCGTGGGTCCCGACAGCCCTTCTCGCTAGGCGGGCCGCTCAGGATGTCAAGCTAGTGCTCGTCGGAGACGGGGGGGACGAGCTGTTCGGCGGCTACCCGACCCATTTGGGCACGCAGGTCCAAGCCGTCTATCGGCGGATTCCTGCGCCCGTGCGGCGCAAGGTTGCCTCCCTGGTGCGGCGGCTGCCGCCGAGTGACCGCAAAACGACGGTCACGTTCCTGCTGAAGCGGTTCATCGACGGCGATGGGTCGGGGCCGCTCGCGAGACACTTGCAGTGGACCTCGGTCATCCCTCCGCACTTGCTGGACGCGCTGGGACTGCCGATACACGCGGATGCGGGGCATGGTTGGCTCGTCGGCAATTCTTTGGATAACGCTCAAAGGCACGACTTCGAGAACCTGCTCGCCGACGGACTCTTGACCAAAACGGATCGAGCCCTCATGAGTGTCGGGGTCGAGCCGCGTGCGCCGTTTCTCGACCGTGAGGTGGTCGAGTTCGCGGCGACGCTTCCGAGGCGTGAGCGAGTGCGCGGCTTGAGGACGAAAGTGTTTCTCAAGCGCTATGCGGCGCGCTACCTCCCGTCATCTATTGTCCACCGTCGAAAACAAGGGCTGTCCGTTCCGCTGAGCGCGTGGCTCCGTGGTCCGCTCGAGGAGTGGGCGGGCGACCGCTTGAAGACGGGACGATTGGAGCGCTGCGGCGCGCGCACTGCCGTCGTGCTCCGATGGTTCGAAGAACATCGCAGCCGCCGGGCCGACCATGGGCGTGCGCTGTGGAGCGTGCTCGTACTCATCGAGTGGCTGGAGTGGTTGGAGGAGCTCGACGTGTCGGCACCGTCCGAAACCAACGTCACTCTTCCTCTTCGAGCTCCAACGATTGCGCGATGAGTCTTCCGTCCGCCACGACAACGTTGGCCTCGACCCTCTGACCGACGGCGAGGATGAAATCGCCGACCGTGACGGTCGATGACGTCGTCTCGATCGAGAGGCCCGTGATCTCGAAACGCGAGCCCTCCAGGCGCTCGATGACCCCGCCGATCTCGGATTCCGGAACAGCTTCATTACTGACCTCGACCTCGATGGCTCGTAACGTCGTGGACTCGGTCACGACGGCATCGATCTCGACGAGAGTCCCGACGCGGAGGTCCTGCCACTTCGAGATGTCTGGCTCGTCCGAGTCGAAACGCGCTTGTCTCGGATCTATCCGGACCAGCCCGTCGAACATCTCGAAGGACTGCTCTGAGATAGAGGAGATGATCCCTTCGAGCTCGACCCGGGTTTGGCTCTCGGCGACGGAGGGAGCGGCCATCGACAGGAGCACCATCACGATCCAGCGGAAATGTCGTTTCATCCCAAGCTCCTTTGACGTCGAGGTGGACAGGCCCACTCACGAGACCAGGATAGAGCGTGGTTCTGAAGATTCGGTGAACGTCGCGTGAGGCCCGGTCACTCACGAGCACGTCGGTTTAACGAAAGGTAGCGACTGCGATACCGTTAGCGGCGTTCGTGAGACTCACGTGATCGATCCGACCGTAGACCAAAAGCTCAGAGACCTGATGGTCTCGTATCAGGCGGGGGAGTTCCAGGCGTTCGCCGAGCTGTATCGATTACTCGCTCCCAAGCTTCGCGGCTATCTATCGTCCTTGACGTTCCGACCGGAGCAGGCCGAGGATCTTCTTCAAGAAACGTTCCTGCAGGTGCATCGAGCGCGGCAGAGCTATCTGCCCGATCTTCCGGTGAGCCCGTGGGTCTTCGCGATTGCCCGACACTGTTTTCTCATGGAATGCCGGACGTTCTCACGAAAGAGACGACAAGAGGTCTTCGCCGAAGACGAGCTCGACATCCCGGTCCCCGCGGAAGTCGAGAGCCTCGCCGATCGGCTCGCCCTCAGGCGGGCGCTCGCCCGGGTGGCGGAAGATAGAAGAGAGGCGTTGATGCTCCATCACGTCTGGGGGTTCAGCTATCAAGAGATCGCAGGCATGGTGGGTATCGGTGCCGGTGCCGCCAAGGTGCGCGCGCATCGAGGCATGCAGGACTTGAGGGCGTTGTTGACGGCGACCGAGAACGAGGAGTACCGCGATGGATGACGACGAGACCTTCGAGGCATTGTCGAAAGTGATCGAGCCGGAGCTCCAGCCGGCGAGGAGGCTTCGTCGGCCGTGGGTCCGCGCCGTGAGTGTCCTTCCCTATGCGGCGTTTTGTGTGACGGTGTTGATCGTGACTCGAGGCCTCCGCGGAGACGCGGATGTGGTTGGACCATGGCTTTTGTGGGGGTTTGGCAGCGTCCAGCTCATCGCGGCGTTTCTAGTCTTTCGAAAGGTGTTGCGCGAATCTATCCCGGGGAAGACCGGTCGTCCGCAAGCCTGGCTCGGCGCCCTGGGAGTCGTGTTGTTTCTGCAACTCGCGGTGGCGGCGCTCACGAACGCTCAGAGCCCGCGAATCCTTTCACCGGAGCGGGCAATGTCCGTCGGGCTGACTTGTATGGGCATCATGTCGATCGTGGGTGTTCCGGTCTTGCTCTTGGGCTTGACGCTCGCGTCGAAGGGGCTTCCTGCACGCCCGCGGATCATAGGGCTGGTCTCCGGTCTGGCCGGGGGTCTCATCGCGGAAGCGGTGTATCGCAGCCACTGCCCCTACACCCATTTGACTCACATGCTCGCGTGGCACAGTGGCGCGGTGGTGCTCTTGGGCTCCCTCGGATTTTTTTCCGGGGCGGTTTGGGATTTGAAGCGGACCGGGGCGTGGCGGCAGCGACGCTCTCCACGAAAATAGCAACCGCGAAGTAACCAATCTCTCCACGTGGCAAACCTCTGTTAGCCACGCACACGACGGCGGCATCGGCGCCCTGGCGGGTCGTGGCGGTAACGAACCCACAATCAGGAGGCTTGTCATGCATCGTTTCTCTTCCATCGCTCGTGTCGGCGCCGTCTTCGGCGCTTTCGCCCTCGCGGTCGCTATCCACCAGAGCCCGACCCAGGCATCGGACGTGGAGGCGTCCGCGACCTACCGCGTCGTCTTCGTCCCGTCTTGGAACCCGACGAACCATCCCACCGATTATCCGTTCTCGCACGCCAAGCAGGGATTACTGACGCCCGTTATTGGCGCCACCCACGGCAAAGACTTCAAGCTGTTCGCGGCGGGGATGAAGCCGACGCCCGGCCTCGAGCGACTGTCGGAAATGGGAAAGCACGATCCGCTCGATGCGGAGATTAGAAAGAGCATTCAAAGCGGCAAGGCGAGCACCCTCATCGAGTTCGCGGATGCGAGCCCCGGACCGGTACACCCTCCCGTGAGCCACACATTCCACATCGAAGCCAGCCAATCGATGGTCTCGCTCGCAGGGATGATTGCGCCGAGTCCGGATTGGTTCTACGGCGTGTCAGCGGTGGAGCTTCGCGCGGGCGGGAAGTGGGCGGCGTCTATGACCGTCGACGCGTTCGCGTGGGACTCGGGCGGCGACACGGGAACGACCTACATGTCCGAAGACGCCGATACGATGGCGAAACAAGCCACTCGGCTGCTCGACAACGATGTCTTCACTCGCAACGGCCACCGGGTTCCGGTCGGCGTCTTCATCTTCACGCGCGTCCCTTCGATGTAGACGGATGCGTTTGCTTTCGAGCGCCCAGGTCTGGCGTGGGGCTGGTTCGGACCTGGGCGCTTACGAGGCCACTCCTCATGAAGAAAACTACGCGTCGCCCGTTGGCCTTCTTGGTGCTCGGGACGGTGTTGTTCGCACTCGGGCCGGCTTTGTTGAAGCTCATGACGACGATGTCGGGACGATTCGGGATCGTGAACCCCGGAGCCATCTCGTTTTGCAACGTTCTCTTCGTCGGAAATTTCTGCGCCGGAGCGCTGACGCTCATTGGATTCGGACCTCGTCGGATTCTGACTGAGCTTCACGGATTGTCCGCTCGGGTGTTGCTACTCCTGCTGGGGAGTGCTTTGGTGTCGACGATCTATCCGGCGTTGATATTCACGGCGCTCGAGAGAATCTCGGTCGTCGATGTCGTCTTGTTGTCTCGTTTCAACGGGATCGTGTTCGTGGCGCTGGCCTATTGGTGGTTTCGAGTGCCGGTGGCGCGCGCGCAGGTCGCCGGCTATCTGGTGATAGGCCTCGGTGTCGGCGCTCTCGTCGTTAGCAGAAATCAAGGACTGGTACTCCAGCCCGGGGAATGGCTCGTGCTTGCCTCGACGGTGTTTTTTGCCCTGACCGAGTTTTGCGGCAAGTGGGTGTTGAAAGAATGCTCGCTCGAGCTCTACTTGTTCTTCAGAAACCTCGTCTCAGCGATCGTGTTCTTCGTGATCGCGCTCTACTTCTTCGGGGCTCATCATTTCGCGGAAGCGTTCTCTCGCGAAGTGTGGCTGCTGATGATCCTCTATGCCGCTGTCGCTGTCGTCTCGGCTCAGTTGTTCTGGATCAAAGCGACGCGGGTGCTCGCGGTTGGCACCGTAGCGAACGCTCAGCTGGTCAATCCCGTCATAACGCTTTTTTTCGCCTACGTGCTGCTCGGTGAGATCCCGTCCGGGCTCGAATGGATCACGATGGGGATCGTTGCCGGGGGCACCCTCTTACCTTTCTTTGCGTCCCGTCGGGCTCGAGCTGCGGGCCGGCCGATGTTGCTC
>JAJCXL010000021.1 GCA_029263435.1 Acidobacteriota bacterium
CATCGCGGCACTTTCCCTCGTCACCGCATGCGGTGGAGGCGGCGAGCAAGCGGAGCCGGAACCCATGGAAGAGGCAGCGGTAGCGGAGCCCATGGCCGAGAGCTCTTCGGGTCCCAGAGTGTTCTTCGTCACTCCGGAAGACGGAGCCACGGTCAGCTCTCCGGTGAGCTTCGAGTTCGGGCACGAGAACTTCATGATCGAAGCTCGGGGCGACGGTGAGATCCACGAAGGTGCCGGCCATCACCACATCGGGGTCGACACGGAGTGTCTTCCTCCGAACACTCCCATTCCCGAGGCCGATCCATGGGTTCACTTTGGAGACGGCTCCGCCATCATCGAGATGCAGCTCGAGCCCGGTGAGCACACGCTCACGATTCAGGTTGGCGACGGCATGCACGTGACGCTGGACGAGCCCGGCTTGTGCAGCAGCATCACTATCACCGTCGACTAGGCGAGCACATCGTCGAAGACGGCTAGGCTTTTTAGAAGGGCCGGCGCTCATGTTCGAGCGCCGGCCCTTTCTTCGTTGGGGCGGCTGGTTGTTGTCGCTACTTCAAAGCCGCGCGTAGCGCCGCTTCGAGCTTGTCGTCTTCCAGGACTCGCTCCGGATCTTCCGTCCCCTTTTGGTGCATCCAGTCGATAGGCTCGGGTGGCGCGCCTTGCCACGAGGCGTCCTTGCCGTAAACGAGATAGACGTCCCAGGCCATCCGCATTTTGGTCCCAATCACGGGCGCGACGGCGTTACCGAGCGCTTGGCTGGCATCCCAATAATGTCTCGCCCGAGAGTCCGGGATGAGGCTTCGCGATTGCAGCGACGCTTCGTAGCTATCCGAACGAATGGCAGGGATCCATACCACCAGAATTTCGAGATTCGGGTCCTCGATCTTGCTCAAGACACGTTGCACCGCACGGGCGCCGGCTTGGCAGGTCCCTCACGTGGGGGAGAGGATGGTGATGAGCCGAGCGCGTCCCTTTCGAGCGTTGAAGTCGTCGGTGGCCGGGCTGTGATCGGCCTCGAGCTTGGTGACGGCGAACTGGGCTTGGGCTGTCGTGGTGATGACAGCGATAGCCAGGCTCGCCAGCGTCGTTATGAGAGTTTTGCGGGATCGGTAGTTCAACGTAGCTCCTTTATTGCCAAGGGAAGGTTTGATTTTTTTGTGCGACTCAACGCGCCCGCAATAATGTTATCGCCGGCGACTGAGCCCCGCAACGACGTCTTCGAAGGCGTCAATTGGAATGCGTCTCACCCAGGTGGTCCTGATACCAGTCGATCATCCGCTCGAGCCGGTCCTGCACGTAGCTCGGCTTCGACAGCCCGTGAAACTGACCGGGATAGATCACGAGGCGAGTCGGCACGTCGAGGCTTCTTAGTGCTTGGTACATCTGCTCGGAGTTGATCAATGGGACGTTGAAGTCTTTCTCGCCGCAGAGAAACAAGGTCGGGGTCTTGATGCGATCCGCTTTGAAGAACGGATAAGAGATCTTCAGATAAGTCTCGATCCCTTCCCAGGGAAGCCCTAGCTCGTTCTCGTATTGCCGGATATATTGATCGGTGCCGTAGCCGGTGATCATATTGGAGATCGAAGCACCACTGACCGCGGCCCGAAATCGAGTGTCGGTCGCGATGGCGTAATTGGTATTCATCCCACCGTAGCTCCAACCGCCAATCCCGAGGCGGTTCGGATCCGCCAGCCCTTCCGCTACGAGGTGATCGACGACGGTGTGGATATCCTGTATTTCCAAGTTTCCCCAATCGGCGTAAATCGCGCGCGCGAAATCCCGTCCTCTTCCATGGCTACCGCGATAGTTGGGGTTCACCACTAAATAGCCTTGGGCGGCGAGGACTTGTGACATCGCGTCGAACTCGAATCCGTCTTGGGCCACCGGCCCGCCATGGATGAGAGCGATGGTGGGATAAGGTGTTCCGGGAGTAAAGCCCGGGGGCTTGACGAGTAGAGCGCCCACTCTAACGTCGTCTTTACCGACCGCGTCGACCCCTTGGACCTCGGCCCAGTCGATCTCATCCAGCAACGCTCGGTTCTCGTCGGTCAACGCTTTCCCGTCCGAGAGACGGTAGACATCCGGGGGACGGTTCGGAAAGGTCACGATCCCGGCAATGCCATTGGCGCCGACCTGATAGCTGCGCACGACGCCGGGAACGGTCTTGTTCGGAAACAGCGCCTTGACTTCTCCTCCGGCCACCGGCACTTCGCCCGCGATACGGAGGCGGTCATCGACGAAGAGAAAATGTACTTTGCTGCCGTCAGCGCTCCACTGCGGCTGAGAGAGATGGCGGTCCAGCTCCTCCGTGGGGAGAAACGGCGAGCCGCCGGTGGTGGAGATAATGGCGAGCTGCGACGGATCGTAGCCGGAATACTTGGCCGGCCCGCCCTGGAGATAAGCGATCTTCGTGCCGTCAGGACTGAAGGAGGGAGAGTCGTCCGAGCCTTCCCAGTCGGTGAGTCGGGTGGCCGAAGCACCGCTGATTGCCTCGATCACATAGATGTCGGTGTTCTCGTGCCGGTCGGGATCGCCTCCACGCTTACTCGAAAAAGCGATGTGCCGGCCATCGGGCGACCAGGACGGCTCGGTGCTGTCGAACGCGCCCGGGGTCAACAGGACCTCCTGCCTCGTCGCGACGTCGAGCACATAGAGGCGCTGATAGCGATCTCCGAGATAGCCTTCGCGGTCCCGTTTGAACTGATAGCGGTCGACGACAATTGGCTTCGGGGTTTTCTCATCGCCTGGTGGCGCGTCTTCGTCGGGCGCAGGGTCCTTCGAGACGAGGATGAGCCGGCTACCGTCGGGCGACCACTCGAAGCTGGAGACCCCGCCTGGCAGCGCCGTCAGTCTCTGCGCCTCTCCGCCGGCGCGGTTGAGCAGATGGATCTGGCTCTTCGACGCGGGCCCTTTGCTCTCACCGTCGGCGCCGGCGTCCCGGGCGGCGATGAACCCGAGATACTTCCCGTCGGGGCTGAAGCGGGGGTGTGACTCGCTGCCCTCGGTGTGGGTGAGCTGCACCCGAGCGGAGCCGTCCCATCGCACCATGAACAGGTCCGAGCTACTCTCGTCCTTTTCGATGTTCGTCGTGCCCACGGTGTAGGCTACCCAGTCGCCATCTGGAGAGATCGCGAGATCGCCCACGCTTCGAATCCGATGGATGTCCTCGGGAGTGAACGGGCGCTGGCTCGGCTGCTGAGCCGGTGCGCTCATCGAGGTCAAGGTAAAAAGGATGGGTAGATACCAGCGCATTTCGAAGCTCTCCTCATTGCCGGTAGGTGGCGGAGGGAGAGGGATTCGAACCCCCGGACCTCTCGGTCAACGGTTTTCAAGACCGCCGCCTTAAGCCACTCGGCCATCCCTCCGGCGAGAGCGTTATTCTACCGCGTCCGGTCCTCTACGAGCCGGAAACCGGCGTCGAGATCCGCTCGAGACCGTCCAAGTAAGGACGGAGCGCCTCGGGAACGTTCACGGACCCATCGGCGTTTTGGTGATTTTCCATGATCGCGAGCCAGGTGCGACCGACCGCGAGTGCGGAGCCGTTGAGCGTGTGACACAAACGCGGTTTGCCCTTGCCCTCGGGCCGATAACGGATCTTTGCGCGTCGGGCCTGAAAATCGCCGCAGTTGCTGCACGAGCTGATCTCACGATACTGGTCCTGGGATGGCAGCCACACTTCGAGGTCGTAAGTCTTGGCGGCGGAGAATCCCATATCGCCGGTCGAAAGCGCCATGACGCGGTAGGGGAGCTCGAGCCGTTGAAGGATGGTCTCGGCATTCGCGGTGAGGGTCTCGAGTGCGTCATAGGAGCTCTCGGCGTCGGTGATCTTCACGAGCTCCACTTTGTCGAACTGATGCTGCCGGATGAGACCGCGCACGTCTTTCCCGTAGGAGCCCGCCTCGCTGCGAAAGCACGGTGTGTAGGCGGTGTAGGAGATCGGAAGCTCCGAAGCTTCGAGGATCTCGTCGCCGTGGATGTTCGTGAGTGGCACCTCTGCGGTCGGAACGAGATAGAGGTCACGCTCGCGGATCCGGAACAGGTCCTCCTCGAACTTGGGGAGCTGGCCGGTGCCGAACAGCGCCGCGCTGTTGACGAGAAAAGGCGGCAACATCTCCACATAGCCGTGCTCTTTGGTGTGGACGTCCAGCATGAACTGAATGAGCGCACGCTCTAGCCTGGCGCCGAGGCCTTTGAGCAGCGCGAAGCGGGCACCCGCGAGTCGAGCGGCGCGCTCGAAGTCCAAGATGTCCAGCGCCTCGCCGATCTCCCAATGGGGCTTCGGCGTGAAGGTAAACGATGGCGGGGTCCCGACGCGGCGAATCTCTTCGTTCGCGGATTCGTCCGAGCCTATGGGAACACTCTCATGCGCGAGATTCGGTAGGATCTGGATGAGCTCTTGGGCCTGGTCTTCGACTTTCTTGAGCTCGTCCTCGAGCGCCTTGATGGCGTCGGACTCTCGTCTGAGCTCGGCACGAAGAGACTCCGCTTCGTCTTTCTTGCCTTCCTTGAACAGCGCACCGATCCCCTTGGATGCGACTTGGTGGTCGTGACGCTTGGTGCTGATCTCGGTCTGAAGCGTTTTTCGGCGCTCGTTCAACGCCTGTAGCCCCGCTAGATCCACCTGGGTGCCGCGCTCTTGGAGCTTTTTGGCGACCTCGTCGAGATGGCTGGATACATATTTCAAGTCGAGCACCGAAGCATTGTAGCACCGGGATTTTGGGGGCTTGCGCCATCGAGCCGTGCGTGCGAGCCTATGAGGCCTCCTATGGATATTCGCAAAGCCGTCCTACCCGCCGCCGGGCTGGGTACCCGTTTCTTGCCTGCGACCAAGGCCCAGCCGAAAGAGATGCTGCCGCTCGTCGACAAGCCGCTCATTCAATATGTCGTCGAGGAATCCGTCGACGCCGGCCTCACGGACGTCGTGATCGTCACGGGTCGAGGAAAGAGCGCGATCGAGGACCACTTCGATGTCTCCTTCGAGCTCGAGCAGTTCCTCAGCGGTAACGGCCGGGACGCTGAGAGAGAGATCGTTCGGAAGATCTCCGCGCTCGTCAACGTTTGCTATGTGCGCCAGAAAGAAGCGCTGGGTCTCGGCCACGCGGTGTCCGTCACGAAGCCTATCGTCGGCGACGAACCGTTCGCGGTGCTGCTCGGTGACGATCTCGTCAATGCCGAGGTGCCTTGTATCAAGCAGATGATCGACATCTACAACGAGGTCCAAGCTCCCGTGCTCGCGGTGATGCGCGTGCCGAAAGACGAGATCTCGAGCTACGGTGTCATCGAAGCGTCGTCGTCGAAAGACCGGCTCCATCGCGTGAGCCGGTTGGTCGAAAAACCCAGTGCGGACGAGGCGCCCTCCGATCTCGCCATCATCGGCCGCTACATTCTTACCCCCGACATTTACGCCCACCTCGAAGCCACCGGCCGCGATGAGCGAGGCGAGATCCAGCTCACCAACGCGCTCCAATCTTTGCTCTCCGAGCGCGAGATCTACGGGTTCGAGTTCGAAGGTGAGCGCCACGATTGCGGCAACAAGCTGGGTTTTCTCAAGGCCACCGTCCGATACGCGCTCGACCGCCCCGATCTCGGCGAGCGCTTCCGCGACTACCTGCGAAGCTTGGATCTCTAACCGATCGCGTTCCCATTGACGCCCTCGACGCGGTCCGCTACACTAGATGGTGTAAGTATGACACTAAGTCGCGCAGCAGCCGTCGAGGTCGACAGGCTCCAGGATGTGCGTGCCGACGACCGGACCCAGGATGTGCGCGTCGCGGTCGATAACTGCATCTTTACCGTCATCGACGGGCGTCTCGAGGTGCTCCTCATACAGATGAAGCAGGAGCCGTTCGACTTTGCTTGGGCCTTGCCCGGCCGGCTCGTCGACGACGGTGAGACGCTCGATGGCGCCTCGGGTCGCATTCTCGAGGAGCA
>JAJCXL010000022.1 GCA_029263435.1 Acidobacteriota bacterium
AATGCGATCGGTCTCTTCGACGAGGCTGGGGAACAGCGCGCGCGACAAGGAGAGATCCTCTCGGATCTGGACCATGTCCAGGTCCTTGGGGGTATAGCGGGTCTGTTTGAAGTCCCAGCAGTCCATGGGGCTAATCGCCCCACCCAGCTCGATGAAGATACAGTTGCGGGCCGTTTTCCGGGGAGCGGCTTTACCCGCCGCGCGCACCTCTAGCGGCCATACGAGCTGATCGAGTGAGGCCGCAGTACCGGCGAGCGCGAGCCCGCCATATTTCAATACCTCCCTTCGGGAGGTCAGCGTGCTTCGGGTGCTTTTTTTTCCAACCATCAGCTCTCGTCTCTCAATGATTCAACAAGAACTCCGGCATGTTGAATAGCGCCCATTGCAGGTTCTCCGCACCGGGGACGCGCTCGGCGCCTAGCGCGGACAACGCGACCGCCGCTTCCGCGGGAGACGGGTAGCGCGCCAGCGTCGCGAGGTAGAGCTCGTCGACGATGGCTTCGTTCGACGCTTCGGATCCCGTGAGGCGATGGACCCGCGAGCCCTCCTCGGCGAGGACGCGCCGGTTCAAAGCGCCAGATTGCATCATGAGCATCGCCTGTAGCGTCGATCCCTTGTTGCCGGCGGGCATCGGAGTCATTCGGTTGCTCTGAAAAAAAGCTTGCAGGAGCGCCGTGACTTCGGCGCCTTCTCCGTTGTCTCGCCGCGCGCCTAGATCCGTGGGGGACGCTAGCTGTTTGACGCGAGTCGCGACGGTGCCCGAGAAGGCAAACGCGCTCGGACGTTCGGTGATCCGACCGATGCTGTCGACTACCTCCGGTCCGGTCAAGACTCGAACGAACCGCCTCGGATAGTAGGGAAGGTAGTCGTCGCTCCACTCTTGCTCATAGGTCGCGCTGAGCTGATAAGCACTCGAGCGCAGGATCGTCTTCATCAGGCCGTGAATGCTGAAGCCGCTATCGCGAAAATTGGCGGCGAGCGCTTCGAGAAGCTCGGGGTTCGAAGGCTGTATCGTCCAGGGTGCGTCGGGTGGGTTGTCGGGATCGATCCTGTCGAGATCGAAACCGTTATAGGGCTCGACGAAGGCCACGGTCATGAGCTTGCCCCAGATCAAGTTGACGGTCGCGCGTGAGAATTGAGGATGGGATGTGATCATCCGGGCGAGTGCCGCGCGATCGTTTTCTCCGGGTCGCGGCGTCTCACCGGTCAGAATGAATGCGGGCTCGTAGGTCTCACCCTCGAGTCGGGGGAATCGGTTCTCCGAAAGAGTGAAATAAGGAGCGTCGTCCCCGGTGTCGTAGCCGTCCTCCAAGTCGTCCACGACCAAATCCACGACGACGTTTTTCGAGCGATCGTCCCAGGTCGTGATCATCCGAGTCTTGCCGAAAAACGCCGAGTGGCGGTAGAAGTCCGCACGGTCTTGCTTCGTGAGCCAAGAGCTGACCGGCTCCAGGTGGTCGACGCCGTCGTGGCACGACACGCAGGAGGTATTGATACCGAGAAACACTCTCGAGGTATCTACGTTGAACTGGTCGATGCTGTCGAGCCGATTCATGATGCCGTAGTCTTCTCCGCTCTGCACGATCCGGCTCTTCGCTTGATGGGAGCGAGCGAGAAACGCGAGCTGCGGTAGGGTGCCATGCACTTTGGACACCCCCGTCAGCAGATCGTAGACGACCTCGTCATAGGGACGATCGACTTGGAGCCATTCTTTGACCCAGAACTGAAACGAGTTCTTGACCGGGCCGACCTGGTGGGCGAGCCGGAACAGATCTCCCCAAAACCACGCCCACTGCTCGGCGAACTCTTCGGTGCCGATGAGCGCATCGATCAGTTGGTCTCTTTTGTCTTCGGATCTATCGGCGACGAAGGCGACGATATCTGCCGGTTCGGGCGGCAGCCCGATCATGTCTAGATAGGCGCGCCGCATGAACACCGCGTCGGTGCTCAATGGCGCATGCGGGATTCCGCGCTCTTTCATTTGCCGGAACAAGATCTCG
The DNA here is from genome assembly GCA_029263435.1 of Acidobacteriota bacterium. Lineage (GTDB taxonomy): Bacteria > Acidobacteriota > Vicinamibacteria > Marinacidobacterales > SMYC01 > JAJCXL01. The sequence continues at coordinate 2,001 of JAJCXL010000022.1, forward strand.
TCGATGAAGTTGTTGTGGGACACATCGAGATCGCCCGGCGCGGCCGGGATCGAGCGCATGACGTCGTCCGTGAAACGCGCGGTGTCCGACGCGTTGTCTGACGCCTCCAGGAGCTCTCGATGAGCTTCGGCGGCGCGAGCCTGCTCTCGTTCTTGGCGGGAGTCTTGGGTTGAGAAGGAGGGGGTCGCGACGAGCGCGAGCAGGCACCACCCAAAAAGCGCTCGCATGTGGTCCGGCATTCGAGACCTCCTATCTTCTAGCAAGTCCATCGTATGCCACGTCGTGGGCTCAGTTCAAAGGCTCGACCTCCGCCATCTCCGACGACGCGAAGTAGAGGCGGAGCTGCCGAATCTTTTCTCCTTCGATCTGAAAAAACGCCGCGCCGGGGACCATGAGTCGCGCGCCGTCGGCACGACGGTTGAAGGCCGCGCTGAACGCAACGGCAACCGCAGCGCCGCCCCAGGGGCCGTCGGCGCGGTGGAACAACGCGGTAGAGGTCTCTCGCGCGGTCACGACCTCCACCCTGAACCGGGGCTCTGCATAGGTCTCCGACCACCGTTGCGCCATCACTCGAATATGGTCGTGCCCCTGAAACGTGACGGTTCCGAGCTGATGACTCTCGGGCGCCGTGATGTGGAAGGCGTCCTCGCGATAGAGCGCGACGAGGGCCTCGATGGAAGCGTCGCTACCGTCGAGCGCGTTCATCGCCTCGAACCAATCCGAAACGAGGGCGTCGGAAGAAGCGTCCTCAGCGGCCTGCTCGCGCACGGGAGTCGTCAGAACGAGCGCGGCGAGCATGGGGTAGGCAACGAGACGAGGGCGCACGGCCCCGATAGGATACCGCGTTGCCTCGACCGGTTGCGACGCCGACGGCCGTGCTCGAGACTCGCTATTTCGGCTCTTCCGCTGAATCGGAATCTTGGCTGTCGAGCTCCTCGTCGGCGTCTTCGGTCTCGACGGGCTCCAACCCAGGCTCTTTGGGAAGCTCCGGTAGCGCCGGGGTCGACGCAACGGGCCTCGTGACCGGCATAATGATCCATAGCGCGATGTAGATCAGCAAGCCCCATCCCCCGATGAACGCGGCGACGATGAACGCGATACGCAGTGCGGTCGCGGAGATCCCGAACTGCCGTGACAGCCCCGCGCAAACGCCACCGAGCATCTTCGAGTCGAGCTCTCGGTACCACTCGCTCGCTTTGGGTTGGGGTTCCAGATGGGTGCCGCAGTAGCGACACTTGATGGCCGCGGCCTTGATCTCTTCCGCGCAGTAAGGGCAGGTCTTCACGTTCATGCGGTCCTTTCTCTAAGATGTGAGCCCCAGCTCGCCAATAGCGGCAAGGATCCGTAAGCGAGGGACAGGCCGAGCAAGAGCGCGCTCCCGACGATGCCTGCCGCGACCGCTCCGGCCTCCGGGGAAATAACGTGCGAGGTGAGGACGTAGCAGAGCCACACCAGGACGGCGTTCATGCCAACGACGACGGGGAGAGAGACGGCACCCGCGAGGCATAACTGCAGCGCGAGCTTCCTTCTGAGGGCGCGTCGCTCTCGGAGCACCGGCTCTAGGCGAGAGAAAGTGCGGGCCACCAGATCGGCGGGCGGGCCGAGCGTCCGATGCACGAGATAAAAGCTGCGGCACTCCTCGCAGCTCGACGCGTGATCGCTGCGCCGCTCCGGTAGCCTAGAGGTCTCTTCGAGTAGTGCGAGTTGGAACTGGAGGCATGCGTCTCTCATGGGGAGTCTCCGGATCGAAGCGCATCGCGGAGCTTGCGCAACGCGTGGTGGAGTCGACTCTTCACGGTGCCTCTGGCAACGCCGGCCCGAAGGGCGATCTCGGGCTCTTCCAGCCCTTCGAGATAGCGCCACTCGACGACTTGGCGGTGAGGCTCGGACAAGGTCTCCAATGCGCCGAGCAAGTCCGCGCGTAGGATCCAGAGCCGCTCGGCTTGGTTGCGGTTCCGCTCGGGGAGGTCCTCGGGCGCTCGAAGCTCGGGCGTCGCAGGGTGAGCCGCCCGCTTGGCGCGATCTCTCGCGAGGTTGACGGCAATCGCGAAGATCCAAGGTTTGAACCGACGGGAAGCGTCGAAACGCGCGCTCGCGGAGAGGGCCCGCACGAACGTCTCTTGGAAGAGCTCATCCGCATCAGCGGGGTTGCGGGTGAGTCGGAGAAGGGTTCCGTAGAGCGGTCGGCGAAGACGCTCGAGGAGCTGGCGAGTGGAGGACTCTTTGCCCTCGAACATCTCGAGTGCGAGCTCTTCGTCGGAAGCTCCACTCAGGACGCCCCCTCGATCGGCTTGTCGGAACCGTTCGACGGACTCGGGCTCGACGGCGTCGTCCTGGTTTGGCCGCGAAACAGCTTTCTCAGCCATGCGATCGCATCTTCGGCCCAGTTTAGCAGCCGTTCCGCAATCGACGACTCACCGGCGTCGCCATGCGTCAAGCGGTGAAGAGGGGCGTGGCCCTGCGCTTCGAAAGGGAAGATAACCCACAACGCGGCATACATAATTGGCCCCAGGAAGCTCACGAAGGTAAGGATGATGAACGACAGGCGGACGAACGTCACCGGCAGATCGAAGCTCTCGGCGAGCGCGACCGAAACGCCGGCGATTTGTTTTCCAGGGCGGTTGCGGAACGGCTCCGCCGCGTGGACGGGCTCGAGCCCGCTACGGCAGTGAGGGCAAATGACGGCGGCGGCCTTGACGGGCTCCGCACAAAACGGGCACTGGGTCTTTTTGATTCCATCCATCTCGCTTCGTATTACTGACGAGCGAGCTCAAAGGTTCAACGCCTTTTGACGAGGCTAGCGGCGACGGCCTCGGCTCCGCGTCCCGCCTCCGCGGCTCCGGTTGTAGCTTTGCGCGCGGGCGCCGCCCCACTGGCGTGGCTGATAGTGCTGATTCAGCTCGGAGCATTACATCCGTTTGTATTTCGTCCCGGCGCCGCCTTCTCGCGGTCGCCAACGTGGTCCGAGGATGTCGGTGGTCTTGCAATCGACACAGTTCGAGAAATTCACGACGAGCTCGTCCTCTTGTCGCTCGTAAACCGCCGCCGGGCACATGTGCTCGTAAAAACCCGCCACCTCCGGAGGAACATTCGGGGCGACATCGAGGTGAGAAGGCATGTCGTCTCGGGTGTTGTTGCCCGATCGAAAGACGCCGTCGAGCTTGGAGAACGTGAGCTTTCCGTCGACTTTCATCTCGCGAGCCTTCTCGACGGTCTTCTCCTCGGTCGCGTCTTCGTCGACGGAAATGCGTGACCCGAATAGCTTGCCGCCACTCACCGTCATCATGCCGGCTTTGAGTCCGCCGACGTAAAACCCATCTTTGAAGCTGAGTCGCATGTTGCGGGTGCGGTGCATGTCATCGGCGATGTAGCTACCGCGGACGGCGTCGTCGTAGGAGGCGAGCGCGCTTCGAGAGGTGTCGCCTTTCTTGAGCGCAGCGAAAATCGTTCGCGCGGCCAACATTCCCGACTTCATCGCGTAGTGAATTCCTTTGAGTGACGGGACGTCGACGAAGCCGGCGGCATCACCTGCGATGAGGAGTCCATCGCCGTGCAGCCGCTCGGGGAGGGAGTGGAACCCGCCCTCCGGGATCGTTTTCGCGCCCCACTCGAGAAGCTCGCCCCCGTCGAGATGCTCGCGAAACAAAGGATGCGTTTTCATCTGTTGAACGAGTCCGTGGACGTCCAGGGAGGAGGAGCGGTAGTCGAGGCCGACGACCAGGCCTAAGGCGACGAGATCTTCCGCCATCGGATAAAAGAAGCTTCCGCCGAAAGCGTCTCGAGGGAGAGGCCAGCCCAGGGTATGAATGACGGCGTCGAGCGGCTTCTTCACTTGCCACAGCTCCTTGACGCCCAGCGCGAATATCTGGGGGTTCGCCGATGAGATGGCCTCTCGCGCCAAGTAGGCCTGTGTCAATGGGCCTCGGGTGCCTTCCGAAAGCACCGTCACCTGTGCCGTGACGTCCGTCGGCGGCACGAAACTTCCACCCGGCTTGCCGTCTTTAGTCAGGCCACCCGGTGTCGTTCTCACGCCGGTCACCCGGCTACCATTAGTCAGCAGGGCGTCCGCAGGAAAACCGGTGAACAGATTGACGCCGAGCGCTTCGGCTTTCTCACCCAAGAACCGTGTGATCTCGCAGATCGAAGCCACGAAGTTTCCGTGGTTTTGCATCGTCGGAGGGGTCGGGATTCGTATCGAGCCGGACTCGGTGACGAAATAGACGCGCTCCTTCGTGACCTTGGTCCGAAACGGTAGATCGGAATCACTCGCGTCGGGGAAGAGCTCTCGCAGCGCGACCGGGTTGACGACGGCGCCCGACAGACAATGCTGGCCGAGCTCCTCGGATTTTTCGAGGACGCCGATCTCGATATCGCCGAGCTCGCTGTCCCCTTGAACGAGTCGCGCAAGCTCGATCGCACCGGACAGACCCGCCGGGCCCCCTCCGACGAACACGACGTCCATCGGCACCGCTTCGTCGTCGGGCTTTTCCTCGAGGAGCAACTTATTGACGGGCAATGCCGGCTGGTAGTCGGAGGGTTTGAACGATTGCATGTCTTCCTTCGGACGAGAGTCTTGCTGTCGGATTGATTCGTGGATTCGTTGGTCTTGGCCCGCTCGTCAGACGCCGAACTCTTCCGCGCTCCACTCGAGGCCCAGAGATTCCGGCGGCGCCATGTAGCCCAGAAGGGCCGAGGCGGCGACGACCGCAGGGCTCGCCAAGTAGCCGAGGCCGCCGACGCCCATGCGGTTTTGCCAGTTGCGGTTGAAGGTGGTGATGGCGGTTTGGCCGTCATCGAGCGCGTCCGGCCCCTGGCCGAAGCACGGGCCGCACCACGAGTCTCGGATCTGGGCACCGGCCTTTCTGAGCACGTCCGCGACCGACGCTCCGTCCAACCTCGGCTCCGGCGCCTCGATGTCTCGCTTGACGCCCATAGAGCCCGGGAAAACGACGAAGTCCGTCGCTGCCGTTTCATGGCCTTTCTTTCTTGCCGCCTTGAGCACGAGCGCCGCTTGTAACAAATCCTGATAGCTACCGTTCGTGCACGAGCCGATATAGGCCTTGTCGAAGCGGATCGATTCGCTGGCGACGTCGCCCGCCGGCTGGGCGTTTCCGGGTGAGTATGGCTTTGCGATCATGGGAGAGATCGTCGACAAATCCAATGTTTCGTCGATCTCATAATGTGCGTCTTCGCCGGGCCGGATCCTCGGGTAGGGAAGGGCATCCATCCCCTTGTCTCGGTACCAAGCGTAAGTGATGTCATCGGGCGCGAAGATCCCGTTTTGCGCTTCGCCCTCGGCCATCATGTTGCAGATCGTATTCCGATAAGCGATGGGGAGCTCACCAGACGCATCGACGAACTCGACCGACATCCCATTGGATTGGGCCTTGCCCCACTGGTGGAGCAGCGAAAGGACGATGTCTTTGCCGCTGACCCAAGGCTGGAGCTTTCCGATGAACCGAACTCGCCTCGCTGCGGCGAGGGTGAAGTAGACATATCCGGTGGACCAACCGAAGCCGAGCGTCGTCGAGCCCACCCCGATGCCCACCGCGCCATAGGCGCCGTAGGCTCTGCTGTGAGAGTCGGCCCCGGGAATGAACTGTCCGGGTTGGATCAAGCCTTGCTCGGGAAAGTAGAAGTGGAAGATGCCGTCGCCGGGATCCGCGTAATACGGCTTCTCCATCTCCTGTCGGGCAGCGAACTCTCGCCCGATCGAGGTCTGCTTGTCATCGGCCGATACGCCCGTAAAAACGAAATGGTCGTTCGCGATGGCGGCCTGCCGAGGGTAGATCTTGTCTCCCCCGGTGATGCGGTTGAACGTGTGAATGGCGAAGGGCGCGGTACCGTCGGAGGCCGGCAGTAGGTCCGCATACACGCGAAGGGTTTTTCCAGGCTCGAGCTCGACGTCTTTGTCGACCCGGTGTGCCCAGATGATTTGCTCCGTGGTGGTCATCCGCCGGGCGGTCTCTTCATCGGGCCAGACGATCTCGGGCTCGCGCGCCGTGGCCGAGGCGAGCTCTCGCCGGCCTGCCGCGAAGATCCCGCCCGTGGTCCGGATCTCGTTCTCGGTTTTGGTGAGAGGGACTGGCTCGTAGGCCTTTCCCTGGGTCACGTTCGTAAGCGTCCGCGTCTCCGGATCGTAGGACAGGGAATCACCGTCCTCGACGTCCCGGACCGCGTCGGGAGCTTGAATGACCTCGAGGCCCAGGTTGAGTGCATTGCGACGAAAGATGTCGCCCATGTTGTCGCCACACACGATGACGAGCTCCAACCCGACCTCCTCGGCAACGGCCTGGAGACCTGCCGGACTCATTTCACGAGAGGAGCCGATGGCGAATCGCTCGCCGGCGAACAAGAACGTCTCTCCGGAGTGCACCCGCGCGCGGAACTCGGGTATCAAGTAACGAAAGGCGCCCTCCTTCCATTTCTCGTCCAGAGCATCGAGGCTCTCGGACACGCAATCCTTGGCCGGAGTGATCTGATCGGTGTCGATCGCATCGAGCTTGTGGCCGGGGTTTTTGGGATCCCAGAGGATCAGTGCTCGCCCTTCGATGGGAGCGCGTGCGGCCGACGCCAGGTCAGCGGTGGCGGAGGCAGCCTCAGGAGATGGTTGAGAGGGGTTGGAGCGGCGTCGAGCGGGTTGAATGCGTTGCATTCCGATCATTATATATGGGACCGGAACGCTGACACTTCCGCTCAGAGGCGATACTTCGATCGCCTCGATCGAAGCGTTCTAGACCCAGAGAATACCGTTCGTCATCATTAGCGATGCCTCCAATGACGCGGAGTGTGCCAGCGGCTCTCTAGAAGATCAACAACTTTTTGTGCTTTTTTTTGGGGAGACCCCCATATGTTGCGGTTGGGGCGGCTCAACAACGAATCCACAAGTTGCCAACACTTTTTCCATAACTTTTGAACAGGCCGCTGTGGAAAACTTCCGAGCGCTTTACTTCCAGGTCACTTCCATCGCGAAGAAATGGTCGAACACTTTGCGGGTCGGGTTGTTGCGCTCGTCGGTCTCGGGGCTCCGGATGAAGAAGTCGAGCTGCATGGCTGCCGGGTTCACCGCGCCGGCGGGGGACTTCTTGTTGAGCAGGGGATAGTTGACGGCGAGGCTCTCGCGGTCCCGCATGCCTTGAGTGACCATGAAATGGATCTGGTACTCGTCGTAAAGAGGAGAGCCGTTCAGGGTTGCGCTCCCGAAGCCCCAGCCGGCCACCCAGATGAACGTCTTGGGCCAGTTGGTGTCGCCGCATCCAGAGTCGCCGTGCTCGTAGAGATAGGCCGCGACACCTCCGTCTTGACATGGGCTGAACTGATGAAAGCGCTCCATCTCGATGACGAGCTTCCCCTCGGGCAGAGTCATCGTCGCGACGAACGTTCCGGTGTTGGTCTTGTCGTTGACGTCGAGCCGCACGCTGCCTTCGACCTCCCGCGCGGTCGAACCGTCGTTTCCCATATGATTCCAGCCGGGGGCGTCGTTCAACCCGCCGACCTGATAGATCTTGCCGGCGTCCACGATGAACCTTCCGTCATATAAGTCGTGCTGGTCGGGCGCATAGAGCGTGATCTCGGCACCGGGCTGCCTCTTCTCGGTCGTTTGAACGCCGCTCGACGCGAAACTGTTCAACCCTGCCACGAGAGCTGCTGCTATCATCCAGGTCTTCACAAAGCCTCCTTTTCCGTGCCGTTCGACGTTTTGACGGCCCCATCCGACGAACCCATGACACTTCACGGCTCAGGTGCCGCGTAGTCGATGTCGAGCCGCTCGGTCGCTCCCGCTTCGACGCGGATCGGGACCTCGCGTCGTCCAAGCTTCTCGTGCCATACCGACAAAACGTACTGGCCAGGTGGGATGCCGTCGATGGTGAAACCACCGTTGTCTCCGGTGACGGCGTGAAAGGGGTGCGCGTCGACCCGAACGAACGCTTGCATCCATCCGTGGACGTCGCACTTGATGACGTACAACCCGGGGCGGTCCAGCCGCCGACTCACGCGTGTGCCTTGGACGGGGAGCGAGATGTTGGTCTCGCGCGGTCCGTACAAGTGCGTGGTGTGGAGCACCGGGTCGCTGTTCAACGCTTCGAGGGTGCTGCCGATCGTGGCGACCGCCGCGTGGGGTGCGAATCGGCACGAGGTGTTATCGATGAGAACGACCCCAGGAGGTGGCGGCTGGAGCCTGTCTTTCGGGATACCTTCGACCGCGACGATCGCGTAGCGCACGCCGGAGCCGCCGGGCTCGAGCACGATATCTTCGAGGGTGTGCTCTTGGCCGCACACTTGAGGATCGGTGGTGTTCGATATTCGGGTCGGGCCCGGGACACTCGCGCCCGTGAAGCGCACGGTACCGGACACGGCGCCCACGTTCTGAGATCCGGCAAGCGTGGCGCTCGTCGTCCATGCGAGCGCCGTGAGCACGAAACGCGTGAGTGTGGGGCTCATTCCTCGAAGGGGACTACGGTTGCTTGACGGGTGTCGTTTTCTTGCCCGCGGCTTTCCACGCTTCGATACCGCCTTCGAGCTGCACGACGTTCAGTCCTAGGTCGCGCAATCGCTTCGTCACGGATTGACTTACCCACTTGCCTTTGACGCAATACACGACGACCTCGGTCTCCAAAGACAGCTCTTTGGCCCAGCTATCGGTCGCTTGGGGGTCTTTCCATCGGGCGCCTTCGATGAGCACCGGATCGGCATCGAAATCTTCTTTGAGACGAACGTCGATCACGAAAGGCGCGCTCGCGCCGGCGAGCTGCTCCACCGAGACGCCGGGAACTCGCACGCTCTCGTCGACGCGCTGGAGCTGGGTCCCGCCGGCAGCCAGAGCTGCCGTCAGGAAGACACCACTGATCCCTAAAACCGTGGACGGTTTCATCCTCGCCCTCCTCTGTCGCTTTCGACGGTAGCGCAACCCGAGCCGCGGCGAAAGTAGGATGGTGCGCGATCGCTCGACCGTCCATCGTTTCTTGACGGTAGAATAACGAGTGATTCGAGGAGATGTTCGCATGCCGTACCGCCTTTTATTCACACTCGTCTTGGTCGCCGCGTTGAACGGATGCCGGGGGGCCGACGATTCCACGTCAAAAAACCCTTCCCCCGAGCCTTCGGCGGCGAGCGAGGCTCCGCTGAAGTTGATTCGTTTCTCTCCTGACGGACCGGCAGGTGTCGGCTTGACCGGAGAAGGCTCCGAGCGGGAGCACGTCTATTACACCGCGTCAGGGAGCGAGCTCGTCTCCGCCGGCGTATGGGAGGCACAGCCCTACGAGTCAGGGCCCGACACTCCCGGCTATTCCGAGTTCATGTTCGTGCTCGACGGCTCGGTGACGCTCGTGGATGGCGCGGGACGCGAGGATACGTTCGTCAAAGGCGACGCCATGTTCATTCCCAGAGGTGTGACCCATCACTGGAAGCAGGGCGAGGTCCTCCGCAAGTTCTGGGTCATCTTCGATGAGGGGGCTCCTGACGATGCGTCGGATCGGACCCCCGCGGATTCCTTCATTCGTTTCGAGCC
>JAJCXL010000023.1 GCA_029263435.1 Acidobacteriota bacterium
AGGATCGTGGGCGATGGGTCGCTACCTCGACAGCCCGTGGGCGAGAGAGATTTCGCTCGCCGAGGCCATCGAGCTCGTCGAGCGCGTGAGGGTATCCGCGGCCAAGGGCGCTCACGAGGGCCTCGAAGCGTTGGGGCGAGCAGTGCCGGTGCCCATTACGAGCATCGCGATTCGCGAATGCCCCGAGCTTCCACCAACCACCGAGGAGCGCATCGCCGACAATCGCGCGCAGACCGTCGCCGACTCCGTCATGTATCGTCAAGCCCTCGCCACCGCTGCTCAGGCGCGCGGCTGGTCCGTGTATTGGTACGACCGGACGCAGGTGTTTCGAGACGCGGCAACGACGATCGGTAGCGACGACATCAACGCTTTACTGTTGGCGATGGGTCGGTCCATCGGGCCGCCTTGGCAGGCCAAACACAAGCTCGCGGCAGCGGCGGCGCTCGCAGCCTCGGAGCGACACCCGCGATGAACTACGGGGCCGCTTGCAACCAAGCGGGCTCCGGGCTCGTCCAATGCTCACGACGGCACCGCGCCGCGGCAAGAACCCGCGGCGCTCGAACATTTGAGCTCGAGGGATAAGAGATGACATCTCACCGTATACGTTTCGCGCTGATCCTGTTGCACCTGATGGTCCTCCCCGCTTTGGGTCAACAGCGCTCGCCGCCAACTCCAGGGGAATCGCCCCGTGCTGAGGTCCTCGTGCTCGGCGTCTACCATATGGCCAATCCCGGGCGCGACATCTTCAACATGCAAGCGGACGATGTCCTTGCCCCAAAGCGCCAAGCTGAGATCGAACAGCTCGTCAACGTCCTCAAAACGTTCCAACCGACCAAGATCGCCGTCGAGCGTGATTTCAACGACAGTCGGGTCTCGAAAAGCTATGCCGACTACTTGGCCGGCACCCACGAGCTGACGCACAACGAGGTCCAGCAGATCGGCTTTCGTCTCGCCAAGGAGCTAAATCACGAGAACATCTACCCAGTGGATGCCGATGGCGAGTTCCCGTTCCAGCACGTCGTCAACTACGCCAAAGCGAGCGGCCGCGCGACAGAGCTCGATGGCGTCCTGAGCGAGATCGGGGCAATGGTAGAAGCCCAGAACGACTACCTCGCTTCACATACTTTGCTCGAGACGCTGCTCTACATGAATGCCGACCGCAAGGTCGCCGACGATATGGGGTTCTACTACCGGCAAGCAGAGTTCGGCGAGCCTTGGGACTGGGCGGGGGCGGATCTGGTGAGTAGCTGGTTCCGGCGCAACATGCGGATTTATAGCAACGTCATGGGACTCATCCAAGAGCCCGACGAGCGCGTGCTGGTCATTTTCGGCGCCGGTCATCTCGGCTGGCTGCAGCACGCGTTCAGCAACAACCCTCGACTCCGACTGCGGAAGCTCTCTGAGCTCGCCGAGTAGCCGACCCTCCTCGTTAGCGACGCCAACTATGCGCACACCAGCGAAACATCCCAATGACCTCGAGCTGCTCTTCGTGGAACGCGCCAATGCGGGTGACGTCGATGGACTCGTCGCGCTCTATGAGCCCAATGCGACGTTGGTCTGTGACGACGGAGAGGTATTCCAGGGGCTGGCTCAAATTCGAAAGTTCTTCATCCAGTTCCTCGCTAACCGCCCGAGGCTCGGTCCGAGTGTTCAAGCCCCCGCGCGCTGCAGCGGCGAGCTAGCTCTCACCTCATCGAGACTCAGCAATGGAGATATCACCGCGGAAGTGGCCCGACGTCAGCCAGATGGCACTTGGCTATGGGTGGTCGACCAATTTACTATCGGGGTCGACAGTCGGTAGATACTATCGAAGCAAAGAGTCGGGTGCGTTTTCGTGGCGTCGAGCTGTACTGTGAGGAGGGCGTGAGAGACTATCTTCAGACAGACAGTTTCAAGCTAGGTGAGGAAAGGCTCCCGCCATAACCGTCATCGACGCTGCAATCCGTCAGCTCTACGAGACCATTCGCTATCACGGTCTCAATCCTACGCTCGAGACGCGCGCACATTGCGATCTCGAACGCGAGGAGGCCGCGCTGCACGCTCGTCCCCTTCGCCAGCTGACCTCAGAGCATCTCAATGCTTATCGCTCCAAAGCGATGACCACCTTCGGTGCCATCGACGACTTCAAGCACTTCCTGATGGGTGTGTCGTGATTCAACGAACCCTTTACGTCCTGGCGGTGTCGGACCTGACCGCGTCGAGCGAGTATTATCGCGACGTGTTGGGGTTCGAGGTTCACGAAATTGGCGACCCTGGATGGCGAATGTTCACACGCGATGGGTGCAAGATCATGGTGGGAGAATGCCCCGACGCGACGCCTCCCGGAGAGCTAGGCGACCATTCCTACTTCGGCTACTTCGTAGTCGATGATGTCGACGCCTACTACCAGAGCATCGTCGCGAATGGGGGAGCCGTGACCAAGCCTCTACGGGACGAGCCGTGGGGCATGCGCGAATTCGGGGTCCGAACGATCGATGGGCACCGGGTCATGATCGGCCAGGAAATCTGACGGACTTAGAGATGGAGCGAGTACTACCGGTTCTTTCGATTGACGGCTACGAGGCGGCGGCGGACTACTACGTCCATCGCCTCGGTTTCGAGATCCTCTTCGAACATCGACACGAGCCGGGCTTTCCAGTCTACATGGTCGTGCAGCACGGGGACCTGGTCCTGGGCCTGTCGGAGCATGGGCGCGGGCATCAAGGATCCGAAGTCTACATATTCGTCGACGACATCGAGGCATGGCATCAGCGCTGCCTCGCGAACGACGTCGCGATGGAGCACCCGCCCACGCGGATGCCCTGGGGCAACACGGAGATGTTGTTGAAAGACCCTTCGCGAAACGCGCTTCGGTTTACCCAAGAGAACACGCATCCCGGCGAGGGCACGCCGAACAAGAGTGATTAGCGCGGGGACTCACTCCGCCAGAATCCGCAGATAGGCCGTCCACGGCCCTACCTCGTCGCGATACTGCTTCGCCATCACGCGAACGATTTGGCGGATATGGCCGAGATCGTGCACCGCCCACGTCGCGAGCAGCTCTCGGAGTCGCACGCGACCGAGCTCGGGATGCATCCCTTCGCGCTCGAGCGCTTCCGGGTCGAGTGCCATCGCTCGGAGGCGCTCGAGGTTCGCTCCCCGCAGCGATTGAAATCGAACCAAGAGCTCGTCCAAGGTTTGATCCTTGTAGTCCTCTCGAAAACGGAACCGGTCAAAGGGTTCGAACTCCCGAGCCGTGCCGTCTTCGAGAATCATTTGCGCTCGGACCACCCAGTCGGTCTCTTCACCGGAGATCAAGTGTCCAACGACGTCTCGGGCGCTGAACGTGTCTTCGCCTTCGTCGTTGAGCGTCCACTCCTCCGACAAACCAGACAGCAGAGCCTTCAGCGTCGCCGGTGTTCTCTCTAGAATCTCGATCGTTTTGTTCAGGTCGAACCGCATAAATCACCCCTCGACAGGATAAACCCGGACCGGCGTTGCCGGAAACGCCCGGGCTCTTCAGGATGGCGACACTAGGAGCCGAGATGAATCTTCGCTATTCTGGAGCTACGTGGCGTCCAGGGTGGTACGGCACGCTCCGGGTACGAACCATGCACGTCATGAGAATTCTGGCGGCGGCAGCGCTCAGCACCATGGCCTGCCAGAACGTCACGACATTCTATCCCCTCGGCGCCGAGCCGGTAGAGCTCGATCCCGAGGAATGGGCCGGTTCCTGGTTGAACTCCTCCGACGAGAGGATTCACTTCACGGTGCGGGCGGACGCGGAGGGCGTTCTCCTCGCCACGCAGGAGGAGTCCGGGGCAGGCCCCGAGCGCTTCGAGATTAACGTTCGCTCTGCTGCCGGCTGGACGTATGCCAGCATTCTCGTCGACGACGAGGACGTCACCGTGCCCGAGGAGTACCAGTGGGCTAAGATCAAGAATGACGGGGAGCTCATCGTCATCTGGTTTCCGGACGCCGGCAAGTTCAAAGAGCTGGTGGATAGAGGCGTACTACCCGGAGAGCAGTCCACCTTCGGCCTCAGACTGGGGCTCTTGAGCTCGGAGCACTATGAGCTCATCGCCTCCGAGGCCGAAGGCGTATTGTTCGATTGGGAATCTCCGGAGTTCTTCCGCCGGGCAGAGGAATAGAATCGCTCGAGCCATATCGATGACAACCAACGACGACGCGAACCTGACCGCCCCCGACGAGGTGTTGTCCGTGTGGCACTACTTCGAGGCGTTTCCGATGGAGACGTTGACGAAAGCTTGGGTCTACAAGACGCACGGACCGCGCCAGCGGGGCGTCCAGGAAATGGACGAACATCGCGCACGCTATGGAGCCAGCGGCAACTGCTTCGACCTCGCCTTCTGGCTCGAGCAACGCTTCAACGATGCAGGCGTCGAGTCGTGGTTCGTGAGCGACGACATCACGAGCGAGGGCGCACACGTCGCCGTCATTGCGAAGGACTCTGAGGGTCGACGCTATCTGTGCGATCTCGGCGACCTGTGGCTGCAGCCGCTCGCGATCGACTCCGAGGTTCGTGTTCCGCTTCGCGGTTATTATCCTGGCGCGGACGACACCACACGGCTCGGTGGAGGGGCTCTCCTCGTTGACTATCACCGGTTTGGCGGAAAACGCTCCAACCAGAGATACGACCTCTCGCCTATTCCGAGCGAGGTGTTTGGTGCCGCGGCCGAAACGAACCAGGCTCGGTTGGCGAAGGTCCTCGTCGAGATGAGAGACGCTCCGAACCTCGCCCATTGGGAATACGAGGACAGCGTCACCAGGTGGAGCAAGCATACGGGGCTGTTCGAAAAGGCAATCGAAGGGACTCGGGCTGCATCCACCGCCATCGCCGATCAAACCGGAATGAACGCGGACTACGTCGCCGACTGCCTAGAAGCGTTCAGCGAGTTGCGGAAGTAGTCGTTCCAAACAATGATGGACACTCATGCTGCAAGAACGTAGTCATGTCTGGTGCCGCTCTCTGCTTCATCTTTCGCTCGTCTCGTTGTACTCGTGCACGATCCAGGCGCCGTCGCGCGAAGAGTCCGACACCCCGGAGGTTACCGCTATGGAGTCTGTCACTCACTCGCACCATGGGATCGACTACATTGAGTTCGCCGTCACGGACATGGCCGAGTCTCAGCAATTCTATGGAGCGGCGTTCGGCTGGACGTTTACCGACTACGGACCGGACTATGCGGGGATCCAGGGAGACGGTCGAGAAGCCGGTGGATTGCGGCTCGAACCGAAGGTCTCTAAAGGTGGTCCCCTACCGATTCTGTATTCCAGAAATCTCGATGCGACCTTGGCGAGCGTTCGGGACGCCGGAGGCCGGATCGTCACGGAGCCTTTCGACTTTCCCGGAGGTCGACGATTCCACTTCCTCGACCCGAGCGGCAACGAGCTCGCGGTGTGGTCCGAGAAGTGACGAAGACGACCCTCTCCATCCTCGTGATTGGCTTGGCCTATAGCATCTTCGCTTCGATCCTCGCTTATCGAGAGACGAGCCAAACCTCGATGCTGTTCTTTCCGAGCTGGATTGACGCGAAGAGCGGTGTCTCGAGCCGGGTCCGCTGGCACGGCAAGCTGGCCTTTGGCGTGCTCTTCTTGGGCACCGTCCTTTTCTTGCGGTAGCTCATGCCAAGAGGCCATACCGAACGCCATCGCGCGGGCCGGATTGGATGGTTGCGCGCCGCGGTCCTGGGTGCGAACGATGGGATCGTCTCGACCGCAAGCCTCATCGTCGGCGTTGCCGCCGCCCAGGCAACACGAGGCGACGTGATGATAGCCGGGGTCGCGGGCTTGGTCGCAGGCGCCATGTCGATGGCAGCGGGCGAGTACGTTTCCGTGAGCTCCCAAGCGGACACGGAGAAGGCCGATCTGGAGCGCGAGCGTCGCGAGCTAGAGGACGATGACGTCGCCGAGCGCAAGGAGCTCGCCGGCATCTA
>JAJCXL010000024.1 GCA_029263435.1 Acidobacteriota bacterium
AGACGTTTCATATCGGACGAGATCTGGAGAGCCACCTCCCTCGTGCGGGCCTCGAAGAGCTGTACGACCAGGGCACGGGACTGGTACGAGACTTGTAGGCTCTGCGAGTTCACCAACACGAGCACGAGAACGAGAAACGCGAGGAACAATCGCGCCCGGTGATCAGAAGAACCCACGGCTCCTCCTGGCAGACCCCGGTCTTGCCCCTACCCTCAGAACAGCCCCGAATACCAACGAATGGCGGCGCGCCCCACGAATAGCGTCGCGACGGCGCCCATTCCCAAGAATGTTCCGAACGGGAGCTTCGTTCTCATATCCCCGCCGCTACGGAGGATCAAGAATATGCCCACGAGCGAGCCCACCAGAGAACCCAGGAAGATCGTGAGCAACACGCCTTTGTAGCCCACGAAGGTGCCCACCATTCCCATCATCTTGACGTCGCCCATCCCCATGCCTTCGACATGTTTGATGCGATAGTAGGCTTCGGAGACGAAGAACAAAAGCCCAGCGCCGAGAGCGCCGCCCGCCAAAGCCTCCAAAAACGTCAAGCTCTCTCTCGGCCCGGCGAGAGCGAGCCCCAACACGGTACCGCTCAAGGTGATCGAGTCGGGCAGGATCTGGTGGTCATAGTCGATGAAAACCAACGCGATCATCGCGGCCACGAACGAGAACTCCACGGCGAACTCGAGGCTTGGCCCGTGGCGGAGAAAAGACATCATCGCCGAAGCGCCCATCAAAAGCTCGACGAAGGGATAGCGCAGCGCAATCGGCGCCGCGCAGTGACGGCACTTTCCACCGAGCAGAGCGTAGCTCAAGACAGGGATGTTGTCGTAGGAAGCGACGAGGTTATTGCACGAAGGACAGTGAGACCGCGGCGCGACGAGCGATTGGCCGAGGGGAAGTCGATGGATGACGACGTTGAGAAAGCTCCCCCAAACCAAGCCGAACAATGCCGCGAAGCCTGGGAGCAGCCACGGCGGCGCCTCGGACCAAATATCCATCATGTTCGACATGTCTGGATGAGACGCCGGTTGACTCGGCTAGTCGACCGGCAAGACCCCGAGCCCGGACTCGAGCGGCACGTCGACTTCACCGGTGCTGGAATCTAGAAGGTAAGGATTTCCGATCGGGTCGAGCGGAATCTCGCTCAGTAGCTCGGAGGCGACAACCTCGTTCCAACTCGTCGGAAATCGCCCGGTCCGCTCTCGAAAGCGCTGGACGATCGTCTCGAGAGTGTCGATGTCGTCGAGCGCGTCCAACTGGCGCATGTGCGTGCGCGCGTTCTCGCGCTGCTGATCCGTCTCAGCACTCTCGTACTGGATCTGCCACAGCATTCGAGCGGTCTGTCGATCGCCTCCTCGAGTGAGCGTGCGGCTGGCGGTCGTGACCATCCAATAAGGTGCACCCGGAAGCTTGCTGCCTGCGAGGAAGACCTCCGCCGCCTTCTTATAATCCTTGAGATGCCAGAAATAGATGAAGCCCTTATCCAGATAGAATCGCCAGTAGTCCGGATGGTTCGCGATCCCGCGATCGATGACCTCGATGCCTTTCGACGGAAGCCCCGCGCCCATCGGCATGGGCTCGGACAGAAATGTCGCGCCGTAGGTATAAGCAATCCGAAACTGAGGATCGAGATCCGTCGTGATCCTGAGAAGAGGCTCGAGCAGCGAGTAGTCCTTGTTCGTCACCATGCGCCTGCGTCCGCCGAAATATTGGACGGTGCGGAGCCAGTAGAGGTCTGCGGCGAGATTCTCGAACCCCAAGACGACTTTCTTCAACACTTCGCCACTCTCGACGTAGAGAATCTCCTCCGTGGCACGGTACTCACCGAACACGTCGTCGATGTGAGATTGGACGAGTGACACCCCGGTCGCGAGTCCGAGCAACAACAACCCTCGAAACAACATCACCACGTCTCGTGTGCGAGCCTATTTGAGATTACGCCTTTGGAAGATCCAAGTCGAGGCGACGAGCAGCAACACGATGTACAAGATCGCGTAGAGGACCGCCCATCCAACCTGTGTCGCTTCGATCGGAAGCCCCGCGACCACCGCGGACTTGACGTCGAAATTTCGAAAGTTCGGCAGCAAATAGTAGAGCCCCTTGGTCAAAATGGGCACGATGCCGGAATCGACGATGGTGTGAAAGTTCTTGAGATCGGCCGAAAAATAACCCGCGACATAGATGAAGCCCGTGAACAATCCCGCCAGGATCGAGGTGGTGAACGTGCTGAACAAGATCGCGACGGCGACCAATACGGTGAGCTTCATATAAATGAGAAAGATTGCCACCAGGAGCATCGGGTCGAGCGGCTCGGCCATCACCAAGAGCACTAGGTACAGTCCGAGCGTCATGACGCAAACATTCACGAACAAGGTGAGACACAGGCCAAGGTACTTCCCCACAAGAAATTGAGTGCGGGAGACCGGTTTGGTCAACACGCTATAGAGGGTCCGTTTGTCGATCTCCTTCGAAACGAGACCAATCCCGATGAAAATGGCAATCACCATTCCGAAGATCGAGATGGAAGCGAGCCCCAAATCTTTGATGATCTTGATCTCTTGGTAGACCGATATCTTGCCGAGAACATAAGAGCTCGAGATCATCAACAGCGCGAAGAGCAACAAGTTGTAGAGAACCTTGTCCCGTACCGTTTCTCGATACGTGTTGAGCGCGACGTAGGCCGTGGTTCTCACGATTCTCCCGCCCGCTCGACTTCGCGAACGAAGTGCTCCTCGAGACGCTGTTTCACCGGGGTCACCGAAACGACGCGAGCGCCTCCTTCGATGACGGCCGGAAGCAATCGATCGAAATCCGCGCCTTCAGCGAAAGAGACCTCCAGGCGAGCACCGACGCGATGCACGTCGATCGCGCACTCCGTACACGCTCTCTCGAGAGACTCGCCGACGTCTTCGAGAACGACGGAGACGCTCCGTATCGAGACATCCAATATCTCGCTCAATCGTCCCGATTCGATCAGCTTGCCTTGGTTCAAGATTGCGACCCGATCGCACAACGCTTCGACATCCGGCAAGATATGGGAACAGAAGAACACCGTCACCCCGGAGCGTTGAAGCTCTCGCACCAAGCTCGTCATCTCGCGTCGCCCCACGGGGTCCAATCCCGACATCGGCTCGTCGAGAAAGACCAGCTTGGGCTCGTTCATCAGGGTTTGAGCGATACCGATCCGTTGGGTCATTCCCTTGGAGTACTTACGCAATGGCTCGTCGGCCGCCTCGCTCATCCCGACTTTCTCGAGCAAAGCCTCCGCCCGCTGCTTCCGTACCGGCTTGGAGAGGCCGAAAAGCTCTCCGAAATGGTGCAGCAGTTCTCGTCCCGTCAGGTAGTCGTAAAAATACGGCTGTTCCGGTAGGTAGCCTATTTGGCTCTTCACTTCAGGATCGTCCACCGGCAGACCCAAGATGGTGGCCGAGCCGCTGGTTGGAAAAACGAGTCCCATCAAAAGCTTGAGCGTCGTCGTCTTGCCCGCTCCGTTGGGACCGATGAGGCCAAAGATCTCTCCTTGTTCGACCGAGAGATCCAAGTGGTCCAGAGCGCGGCGCCTGGATCGCTTGATGTGGCCGTAGTCGTAGTCCTTGGTAAGACCTACCGTCTCGACAACGAGCATGTGTGTGGCTTCCAATCCCCGAATCAGAAGGATTCGGGCCGAGGTGTCAAAAGGCTTATTACTACTGTAACACCAACCGAGGCGGGCACCACGCTTCGTTTGGCGAGCGAGAGGAGTGCGCTGGTTACTCGAGCGTATTCGTACCCATCGGCGCAGGACAGGGAATCGCAGCCCCGGTCTCGTCCTGAAAGATCGCGCCCGAGGAACCGCCCATGAAACCACGAACCCCGGTCATCCCCACCGACGCAGGTGACGCGAGATAACAAAAATCTAAGATGGAGTTCGGATCGCAAAGATTCGCGTCTACACCTTGTGCGAATCCATTGGGTACATAGTCGCGGGTGTAGCCGCCTTTCGCGTAAGGCGTGAGTCGCCCGAGATCGCCGGCGATGAAATCCGGCGCTTGAATCGGATAGTTGGGAATGCAAATAGCTCCACCGCCATCGTTGGTCATGCAAAGCAGGTTGGCGGCAAAGAGTCCGCAATTCGTCGAGGCGTAGGCCGAGTTCGCGGACATGACGCTCCGAGTATCTCCGATCGACTGGGCCTCGTTCGCTGAGACCCGAGCTCGAATCAAGTTAGGAATTGCGACGGCGGCGACGATCCCAATGATCGCGACGACGATGAGAAGTTCAATCAGGGTGAACCCTCTTTGTCTTTGTCTCAGTTGATTTTCATGCGTCATAGGAAGACCCCCAAACCCCATGTCTTCTTTGGACGACTCAGATTGTCGTGCGGAGAGTCTCTTTCTCAATGTCACGAGAAAGAGACTCCCTCACATTTTCCAAGCTACCCGTGATTACTCGAGAAACGCGGTAGCACCTGGGATCGGGCAGGCGATCTGAGCGCCCGCCGGGTCCACGTAGAGCGCGCCGGTGCCGGAGCCGGAGAACGCACGGGCGCCGGTCAAGCCGAGGCTCGCCGGGGCGCTGTCATAGCAGTAGTCCAAGACGCTGTTCGGGTCGAGCTGAGGTGCTATCGCCGCCGGAGCCTGTCCCGGCGTCCAATTTCGGTTGTAGCCGGACTTCACATAAGGAGACGTTCTGCCGAGGTCACCACCGACGAACTCGGGCGCTGCGGTCGGATAGGCAGGAATGCCGACGCCGGCGCAGTTGCCGCCGTTTCGACAGAGATTAACGAGGTTCGAGAAGAACCCGCCATTCGCCGAAGCGTAGGTCTGCTCGGCCGAGATCACGGAGCGAGTGTCACCGATCGCCTGGGCTTCGTTCGCCGACACGCGGGCGCGAAGCAGACTCGGAATCGCGATCGCGGCGATGATGCCGATGATCGCAACGACGATCAGAAGCTCGATGAGGGTGAATCCTTTGTTCTTCTTCATTTGTGCTTTCCTCCTTCAGGCCCCTCGAAACGGGTCCAGAAAATGCTTAACCGCCCCCGCGCGGGAGTCCTCGGGTAGGCACGAAGCTGTTGTCCATCGATAAACATTTAGCAACGAGCGTGCCAGTTTTCGGAAACGCGATTTCGCCACCCAAAAAAACTATAACTAACTGGTTTGAAATAGCTTACTGACGCGTACCTATCGGGAGCAGACGCACTTCAGATCGTCGGGTCTTCCGGGTCCCATTTTTTGTCACTCGGGCAACCCAATTTTTTGTCGGGCGCCGCCGTACGAGGTCTCCCGCGGGCTCAGGGAACGTAGCCGAGTGCTTCGAGCTCGCGCAAGATCCGCTCTTGAACGGGACTGGGGCTCCCTGTCCGGCTCGTCTGCAGAAAGTCGTAGGAGTCGACGAATCGCGGCTCTCTCGGTTCGCTCAAAGCGAAGTCCAGGACCTTACCGACCATGTCCCGGCCCACCGGAAGTCCGAGCAAGTGGAGAACCGTCGGCGTCACGTCGTAGAGGCTGGCACGCTCGAGCTCCTCACCTGGCCGAAATGCCGGTCCCATCGCGAGGAAGATGCCGTCGGGAGCACTCTCTTCGTGTCCCAACCCCTCGGACTCCCAAGCGAAACCGTGATCGGACAAGATCACCACGTTCGCTTGCGGACCGAGGGTCTCGAGCAACCGGCCGAGGAGCTCGTCCTCGTAGCGGTAGACCGGCTCGAGAAGACGGCTGAGGGCTTCGTCGCTCGGGCGCTCGCTATCACCGAACTGCCACATATAGTGAGACGCGATATCGATCTTGCGCGACAGGTAGCCCAAGACGAGAGGATGGGGCCGGGTGGATAGAAGCTGGAACAAAGCCTCCTCGCCGCGATAGTCCTGACCGTAGAGAAAGGCGGCCTGTCGGAGTCGCTCTTCGAAGGACTGAGCTCCACCTTCCACTCGGTCGGAGAGCACGTGAAGAGCACCGGAGGCGAGCTGCTCTGACAACCACGGCCACTTCGTCGGCTCGACCGTGGCGAGCTCACCCGCGAGCACCGCCGGGAACGTCCCGCCGTCGAGTCGCTCTCCCGGCTTTCGACGCATGAACTGCTCGGACACGATGTAGCCGCCCACACTTTCCGCCGGCCAGCTCGCCCACCAGTTCACGAAGCCGGACGCGCGTCTCGCGGCGTTTACGATATTCCACAGCGCCGGAACGCGCCGTTTGGTGGAATCCATCAACCCCTTCTCGCCGGACTCCGGATCCACGTAGGACCAATCGCGAATCCCGTGCTCCGCGGGGGTCTTTCCGGTCACGACGCTGGTCCACAGCACTATCGACAAGCACGGAAGGTCCGACGCCATCGGCCCCGAAACACCTTGCTCCACGACGCGGGCGAGGTTCGGAAGCGCGCCTCTGTCGAGCATCGGACGCATGACGTTCCAGCTCGCTCCGTCGAGGCCCAAGAGAAGGACTTTCGTTTGGGTGTCTCGGGGCTCGGCGGGAGGCGGACCGCCGCAGCTCAGCGAAACCCAAGCGAGCGTTACCGCGCCCAGCAACGGCGCCGTCGAAAGCTTCATCTCAAGTCGTACTTCTGTAACAAGTAGCGAAACGAGCGTAGATTCATCCGAAGCAGTTTCGAAGCCTTCGTTTGGACCCCACCCGCCTGACGCATCGCTGCCGTCAATAGGCGCCTCTCCAAGTTCGAGACCTGAGCGTTGAAGTCGATGCCTTCCTCCGGAAACGACGCTTGGTCGAGAGTGTCTCGCTCCCCGGCGAACGCGTCGGACACGCCCTGAAGCTTCTCGGGCAAGCGCTCCGGCTGAATCATGCTCGTCGTTTCCAGCGCTACGGCACGCTCGATCACGTTTTGGAGCTCCCTCACATTGCCCGGCCAGTCGTAGCGGGTCAACAGCTCGAACACAGGCTCCGAGATCTTGCTGATGTTCTTCCCCGTGGTCTTGCGGCTCGACTCCAGAAAATGCTCTGCGAGCAGCGGTACGTCTTCGCGGCGGTCGCGAAGAGGCGGCATGTGGATCGGGATGACGTTCAGACGGTAAAAAAGATCTTCGCGAAAGGTCTTCTCCCGCACGCCCTCCTCCAAGTCGCGGTTCGTGGCCGCGAGGATGCGGGCGTCGACTTCGATCTCGTTGGTCGATCCAATGCGGCGGATTCGCTTCTCCTGCAAGACTCGCAGGAGCTTCACTTGCATCGTCGGGCTCATTTCTCCGATCTCGTCCAGAAAGATCGTGCCTTTATGGGCGACTTCGAACAAGCCCTTGTGATTCGAGATCGCTCCCGTAAACGAGCCTTTCAAGTGACCAAAGAGCTCACTTTCGAGGAGCATCTCGGGGACCGCGCCGCAATTGATCGAAACGAAAGGCTCGGAGGCGCGCCCACTGCCGACGTGGATGGCCCGCGCCGCCAGCTCCTTGCCGGTGCCGCTTTCTCCCGTGATGAGCACGGTGGAGCTCGTCGCCGCTACCGCGGTGATCTGATCGAACAGCTCCAGCATCGCGGAGCTCACGCCGAGCATGTTGTCGAGCCCGTGCTTGTGTTGGAGCTCGCGCTTGAGGTGCACCACCTCTTCTTTGAGCCGTCGCTTTTCGAGAGCGTTCTCGACGTTCGACTTGAGCTCGTCCATCTTGAACGGCTTGGTCAAATAGTCATAGGCGCCCAGCCGGAGCGCCTCGACGGCCGTCTCCGCGGACGCATAGGCGGTGATCATGATGACGGGCACGCTGGGCTCGGCCTGCTTGATGTAGCGCAGAACTTCGACGCCGCTCATGTCCGGCATCTTGATATCCGAGATCACCAAATCGAAGGAGTCCGTCTCGATGAGCTTCAACGCTCGGTTTCCCGAGGCCGCGGTCGTGACGCGGTGGCCCACTTTTCCGAGGGCGATCTCGAGAAGCTGACGCATGGACTCTTCGTCATCGACGACGAGAATGCGGCTCAATCGATTGTCCTCCGTTCAAGGGGAAAGTGGACCGAGACTTGGGTGCCCTGAGAAGCGACGCTGTCGACTTGTATGACTCCATTGTAGTCCTTGACGATTCGATACACGATCGCGAGTCCCAGGCCCGATCCGCGCTCGAAGCTGCCGGAAAACGGCGCGAACACTTTGTGCATCTCACCATCCGTCATCCCGATGCCTTCATCACGAAAGGTCATCACGACCTCCCCTTTGCCGTTGCGAGACAAGGACATGATCAAGCGTCCGCCATTCGGCATGGCCTGCAGAGCGTTCCTCGACAGATTCCAAGTGATCTGCTTCATCTGATTCGGATCCGCGAAGAGATGGACCGGACTACCCGGCAAGTCGAGGGAGATCTCGTGCTCGGGCAGCACTTCAGCACTGTGTCCCAGAAGGGTCGCGGTCTCCTCCAAAACGCGCCGGAGATCGACCTCCGCGGGCTCGAAGCGCGGGGGGCGGGCATAAGCGAGAAACTCGTTGAGGGTGCCCGACAAGCGTTCGGATTCACGGATGATGATATCCATCAACCGCCCTTGCTCGTCGCTCAGAGACTCCGCCTCCTTCAAGACCTGAACGGATCCGCTGATCGAAGCGAGAGGGTTTCGGATCTCATGGGCCATCCCCGCCGCCATCTCCCCCATCGTCGCAAGGTTCTCTTTCAACCGAACCTCTCTCTCGAGGCGCCGGATCTCGGTGAGGTCTTGGAAAGTGAACAAGAAGCCGCTCTTGGTCTCACCTTCGAACAGGAGGTAGGACGCGCTCATCCCCAGATAGATCTCGGCGCCTTTGCCGTCG
The DNA here is from genome assembly GCA_029263435.1 of Acidobacteriota bacterium. Lineage (GTDB taxonomy): Bacteria > Acidobacteriota > Vicinamibacteria > Marinacidobacterales > SMYC01 > JAJCXL01. The sequence goes on from JAJCXL010000024.1 coordinate 8,725, forward strand.
AGATACTTTCCCTCCAAGCGAAGAAACCGCCGGTTGTCGGAGAGCTTCGCCTTCACCTGGTCGAGAAAATCCTCGGTCTCTCCGAGAAGCTCCGCCACGTTCGTCCCAACCGTTTCCGATGCGGTTCGAGCAAAGATGCTCGCTGCCGACGCGTTGAAGAAATGAATCCGACCGTCGAACTCCGTCGTCATCAGCCCCGAAGTGATCGAATCGATGATCGTTTGGTTGAACACCTGCAAGTCCGCTAGAACATCCGACGCTTCTTCGAGCTTGCGGCCGGTGAGGGTCAAGCTCTCCGAGAGATAGCTCGTCAAGAGCGCGACGGTGTAGAAGCCGAACACGTTGAAAAAGATGGTGTAGCCCACCACTTGGGCCGGCATCAGGACCGGAGAAGCGGCATCCGCGGCAGAGTAAGGAGACAGCTCGCCCAAAAAGAGCGCTTGAATCAGCGAGCCGTAGAGAATCGACGCGGCCGTCGCTGCGACCAGGCCTCCTCGGCGGAGCAGAATGATGCTGGCCGCCATGATGCTGATGAAGTAGAGCGAGGAAAAATTGCTATCGATCCCGCCCGTGTAATAAACGATACCCGTGATGATCAACAAGTCGCCCAGGATCTGTACATAGGCGAGCTGACGGCGTCGATCGCGGGTAAAGGGCCACGCGAGCGCGTAGATGATCGTCAGGAGGTAGGTCAGGGCGATCAGGAAGTAGAGCGGATCCGTCGGTCCGCCAGGACGACGAATGACCTCGACGATGACCGCCGAGCCCATCAACGCCGTCACGACGACGACGCGAAGCACCATGAGCCGGACGAGCGAGCTGTCGGCGATAGGGCGGGCGATATGGGTCGGTTTCGTGGTCGTCACGTTAGGATCACGAGCAAGCGGACCCAGAGAAAATAACGGGCCGAGGGAAGTTCAAAGTCTTCCCTCGGCCCACCGAAGCTCATTTTGCCGAGTCCGCTCGGCGCAGGCTCAAGTCAGCTGGTTGATCAAGCTGAAGATGGGCAGGTACATAGAGATCACGATGCCGCCGACGACGGTTCCGAGAAAGAGGATCAATATCGGCTCCATCAACACCATGAGGTTGGCGACCGCAGTATCGACCTCTTCTTCGTAGAAATCCGCAATCTTGGAGAGCATCGTATCGAGAGCACCGGTCTGCTCACCTACCGAGATCATCTGAACGACCATCGGCGGAAACACATCGGTCTGTTTCAACGGAGCGGCGAGCGACTGCCCACCTTCCACGCTTTTGCGAGTCTCCATGATGGCGTCTTCCACGACCGCGTTCCCCGAAGTCCGCGCGGTGATCTCGAGCCCGTCTAGAATCGGGACACCACTGGAGATCAATGTGGCGAGGGTCCGGCAAAATCGAGCGACCGCGATCTTGCGCAAGATCAAACCCAGAACCGGCAGCTTCAACAGCAGTCCGTCCAGCACCCGTTTGCCTTTGTGCGTGTCGTGGTAGCGCTTGATGCCGTAGATCCCCACGAACAACCCGATGATACCTGGAACCATCAAGCGCACCGTCCAGTTCGACATCAGGATGACGATCCGGGTCGGGAGCGGAAGCTGGGCACCGAGGCCTGCGAACAAAGCGGCAAAGGTCGGGATCACTTTCCACAGGATGACGGCCACGACCAAGCCAGCGATCGAGACCACTGCGATCGGGTAGACGAGCGCTGATTTCACCTGCGACTTGAGCTTGACCGACTTTTCGATATAGGTCGCGAGACGCTTGAGAATGATATCGAGGATACCGCCCGCCTCACCCGCCGCAATCATGTTGGTGAACAGGTCGTCGAACACTTTGGGATGCTTTTTCATGGCATCCGCGAGCGTCGCACCACCTTCGACATCCTGGCGGGTTTGCAGAAGCACCTTGGAGAAGTTGGGATTGTCCTGTTGGCTTCCCAAGATCTCGAGACACTGGACGAGAGGTAATCCGGCATCAATCATGACCGAGAACTGGCGCGTGAAAATCGCGACATCCTTGGCCGTGATCCCGGTGCCGAAGCGAGGAAGGACGATCTCCTTGCCCTTCTCCTTGACGCTGGTGACGAGAATCTGCTCCCTACGAAGCAGGGCAATCACGGCATCTTTCGAGTCCGCAGTGCGCTCTCCGGACGTTGCCGCTCCCGCGCGTGTCTTGCCTTTGAAAACATAGGCCGGCATTCTTTCGCCTCCTTTAGACCCTGTAAACTCTCAAATTTCGACGCGCTCGTTAAGAACCTGTGGGATCAACGACGTGCTCCCGGTTTTCCCGCGGGTACCGGGCGGCCGCCAGGCGCGTTCAAACCAGTGCCCCGGTTGATCATGTCTTGTAGCTCGTCTGGATTCGACGATGTCGCGAGGGCGAGCTGAAGCGTGATTTGCCGCTTGAAATAAAGCGTCGCGAGGGATTGGTTGAACGTTTGCATCCCGTGCTTTTCTTGACCGGTCTGCATCGTCGAGTAGATCTGATGGATCTTGTCCTCACGAATCAAGTTTCGGACCGCCGAGTTGGGCACCAGAATCTCCATCGCAAGGGCGCGGCCCGACCCGCTCGCTCGAGGCAAGAGCGTCTGACACATGATGCCCTCGAGAACGAAGGACAGCTGGGCGCGGATCTGGGACTGTTGGTGCGCGGGAAACACGTCGACGATACGATTGATGGTTTGCGCGGCGGAGTTCGTGTGAAGGGTCGCGAAGGTGAGATGGCCGGTCTCTGCGATACGCAGCGCGGACTCGATCGTCTCGAGATCACGCATTTCTCCGATGAGCACGACATCTGGATCCTCACGCAAAGCGGAGCGCAAAGCAGCGCTGAAACCGTGCGTGTCCGAGTGAATCTCACGTTGGTTGACGAGGCACTTGTGATGATTGTGCAAGTACTCGATCGGATCTTCGATCGTGATGATGTGCTGGTGCCTCTCTCGATTGACTTTGTCGAGCATGGCAGCCAGGGTGGTGGATTTACCGCTGCCGGTCGGCCCGGTAACGAGGACGAGACCGCGCGGCTTGTCGCAAATCTGAGCGACCACCGGCGGGAGCCCGAGCTCTTTGAATCCCTTGATCTCGTACGGAATCGTTCGATAGACCGCGGCGACGGAGCCTCGCTGCATGAAAACATTGGCCCGAAATCTTGCGAGGTTCTTGATCCCGAAGGAAAAATCGAGCTCGAGGGTTTCCTCGAAGCGATGTTTTTGATTATCCGTCAAAACGGAATAAGCGAGCTGCTTGGTCTCTACCGTCGTGAGCGGAGGCATGTCGAGCGGTCGAAGTTTTCCGTCGACGCGAATCTGTGGCGGCGAGTTGTTGGTCACGTGAAGATCCGACCCGCTCATCTCGAGCATCGTCTTCAAGAGTTGATGGAGACTAACCGCCATTTCGAGTCCTCACTTGGGATGCCACGTTGTGCCGGGTCCCGCCGCCCAGACAAGAGAGATGTCTCTCACTTGACCGTCTCGCGCACGACCTCTTCCATGGTCGTCAATCCATCGCGGACTTTTTCGAGCCCGCTCCGCCGGAGAGTGATCATGCCTTCTTCCATGGCGCGGGCCTTCAGCTCGATCGAAGAAGCGCCTTCGAGAATGAGCTGCCGGATCTCGTCCGACAACTGGAACACTTCGTAGAGGCCGACCCGGCCTCGATAGCCGGTACTGTTGCACGAGCCGCAGCCGCGTCCTTTTTGGGGCTGGACGGTCTTGGCTTCCTCCGGGGTAAACCCGGCATCGATGAGTCCCTGGGCAGGGATCTCGAACGGGGCGGTGCACTCCGAGCAAATGCGCCGCACGAGGCGCTGGGCGCAGATGAGATGAACCGATGTCGCGACCAGAAACGGCTCGATGCCCATGTTCATCAAACGATTGACCGTCGATGGGGCGTCGTTCGTGTGAAGCGTCGACAGCACCAAATGGCCGGTCAACGCCGCTTTGACCGCGATCTCCGCCGTCTCGAAATCACGAATCTCACCCACGAGGACGATGTTGGGGTCCTGACGAAGAAACGACCGAAGGGCCGCGGCGAAGTTCAAGCCGATGGCCTCTTTCATTTGAACCTGGTTGACGCCGGCGAGATTGAACTCGACCGGATCTTCCGCGGTCATGATGTTCGTCTCGGGGACGTTGAGCTGGCTAATGGCCGAGTACAGGGTGTTGGTCTTGCCACTGCCGGTCGGACCGGTCACCAGGACCATGCCCCACGGCTTGAAGATCGCCTCTTCGAAATGCTTGAGCGATTCGACCTCGAAGCCCAGCTTGGTCATGTCCAGCATCAGGTTCTCTTTGTCGAGAAGCCGGAGGACGATTTTCTCACCGAACAAGGTGGGGAGGGTGGAGACGCGATAGTCGAGCTCTCGCATCTTTCCTTGGTTGTTCATCCGAAGCTTGATACGGCCGTCTTGCGGCAACCGTTTTTCCGAGATATCGAGCTTCGCCATGATCTTGATTCGGGAGATCATGGCGTCTCTCAGCTTCATCGGCGGATTCATCACGACGTAGAGGATGCCGTCAATCCGGAACCGAACCCGAAACTCACGCTCGTAGGGCTCGATATGTATATCGCTCGCCCCGCGTCTCAAGGCGTCCGTCAAGATCAGATTACAGAGCTTTACGACCGGCGCCTCTTCGGAGGACTTTTCGAGCTCTTGAAGGTCGATGTCTTCACCTTCTTCGAGCACTTCGACGTCGTCGGTAAAATCATCGGTCTCGACGAGCTTGTCCATCTCCTCCTTGATCTGGAGTGAGTGGACCGAGCCGTAGTACTTTTCGATCGAGTCCATGATCGCCGTCTCGGACGCGACGACCGGCTCGACGTTGTAGCCCGTCATGAACTTGATATCGTCCATCGCAAAAACGTTCGTCGGGTCGACCATGGCGATGGTGAGATTGGCGCCCGCCCTGGAGAGCGGGATGATCTGATATTTCTGGGCCGTCTCAGCGGGAACCAGCTTGATGACGGAAGGGTCGATCTCGAAGCGCGCCAAGTTGATCGACGGCACGCCGTATTGCCGCGAAAGAAGTTGGGTGATTTCTTCGTCTTTGACGAACCCGAGCTTGACCAAGTTGTAACCGAGCTTGCCGCCCTGTTGTTTCTGATACGTCAGGGCTTCTTGAAGCTGCTGGGGACTGATAAGGTTTTCCTTCACCAGCAACTCGCCGAGCTTTATAGGCATCCAAGCACTCCGCGGGCTGTCACTCTGGACCGACTAAACTTTCTGTTCACAGTGGATTACCGAGATCCACAATGTAACTGACACCCACCGCTCATGTCAAGGGGCCGAAGCCGTAGGGCTCGTGCTGTCAAGGCGATAGGGTCACCGAAACGAAGGTCGCGTCGTCTCTATCGTCGGACGCGGTTCGATGGGCGCCTTCGATCCGCAGCTTCCAGAGCTTCACCCCGGCCCCGAGCGAAAACGCGGGTCTCAGGCCGGCACTCCCTCCAACTTCTCCCCGGAACCCGGCCCTGGCAAAGAGACGACCCTCGAGGAAGCCTTTTTCTCCGCCGAGGGAGAGCTCGCGAATGTCTCCGTCCGCCAAGGCTTGGCTGGACAGGTCGACGTCGAACGCGACCCGGGCGGCGCCAGGCAGGGCCATGGACACTCCGGCCCGGGCTTGACGCGGCAGACGCAGCTCCTCACCGCCCTCCTGCTCGAACCTCGCCTCCCTCAAGTGGCGCAGCATGAGCCCGAGGCGAAACCTGCCATCGATCTCGTAGAGCAAGCCCAAGTCCAGATCCCAAGATTGGCTCGTCAGTCTCGCCGCTCCGAGGGTCGTTCCTTTCAAGTAGTGCGCGTTCACGCCGAGCACGAGATTGTCGAGCGGCAATGATTGCAGCACGGAGACCGCCACGTCGAAGGTCTCGAGGTCGGGGGCGTCCGGAGAGTCGGACTCGAGCGTGTGTTGGAAGTCAGTGAACGCGACGCCCATGAACGTGTAAGTCAGCGCGACCCCCGAGGCCCGAACTACGCTGAGCTCGCTCCCTCGGCGCACCGCGTCACGACCCGAGTAGACGCCGGCGGAGACGATCGGGGCGAAGGCGATACCCGCCGGGTTCCAATAAAATGCCGACGTATCATCAGCGACCGCCGTGAACGCGCCGCCCATGGCTGCCGCGCGCGCGCCCAAGTGAGCCACTCGGGACTGTCCCGACACGACCGAGCCCATCAGGAGCGCCAGGGCGAAAAACGATGAGCCACGCACGAATGCCACTATATCAACCGCCGAGTGCGGAACCGTCAACAACAGCGCCGTTCGTGGGTTGACAGGCGCAGGTCCTAGGACTATCCTCCCTCGTACCGTTTCTGCCTATGGGAACGCACGATTGAATGCGGACGATAGCGGTTATTCCTTCCCGCTTTGAGTCCAAACGTCTCCCTGGCAAGCCCCTCGCCAACATTCACGGCAAACCGCTCGTCCAGCACGTCTATGAGCGGGCCTCGGCGGCGCGCACCGTAGACCGGGTCGTCGTCGCAACCGATGATGAGCGGATCCGAGCCGCCGTCGCCGCGTTCGGCGGAGAGGCTTTGATGAGTCGGGCGAGCCATGAGAGCGGCACCGATCGGGTGGCCGAAGCCGTGTCCGAGATGGACGTCGACTTAATCGTGAACGTTCAAGGCGACGAGCCTCTCATCGACCCCAAGGCTATCGATGAGGCGATCACTCTCGCGGAGACGACGCCGGGCGCGATCGTCTCCTTGATGAGCCCGTTGACTGACGAGGGGTCGCGCAACGATCCGAACGTCGTCAAGGTCGTGACGGACCTTCGAGGCTTTGCGCTGTATTTTTCCAGGTCGAGGATCCCGGCGCCTGGTCGCGATCCCCGTCGGGATACCCCCTGTTTTCAACACATCGGGCTCTACGTCTATCCCAAATCCGTCCTGGAGCGTTTGACGCGGCTCGCGCCGACGCCACTCGAGAAGACCGAGCGGCTCGAACAGCTCCGCGCGCTCGAGAACGGAA
>JAJCXL010000025.1 GCA_029263435.1 Acidobacteriota bacterium
CATGGTGCCCATCCGCCGTCGGGTGGGGGCGTCCGTCTCCCCGAAAGCGAGGTGGGCCGCGCCGAGCCGGAGGGCGCCGTGAGGCACCAAGCTCCCGACGTTGACGGGAAGTCCCAAGCTCTCGAGGTGAGAGAAGTAGCCGTCGAGGTCGCTCCAATCCCAAGAAAACGCGTCGGGTGACATCCATGCGCCGATGGAAGGGAGAAGGTCTCGGCCGTGGCCGAACAACGGCGCCGCCCCCAGGCCGCAATTGCCGACGATCTCGGTCGTGATGCCCTGCGCGATGCGGCCTTTCAATAGCCCGAGCCGTCGCTCGGACGGCCACGCGAGCACGAGATCGCCGTGGGAGTGAATGTCGACGAACCCAGGGGCTATGACTAGACCGGACGCGTCGATGACGGTATCCGCGGGCAACGCGGCCCCGCCGATCCGTTCGATGCGGCTGTCGGTTACGGTGACGTCCGCGCGTCGCTCCGGTGAGCCCGATCCGTCGATGACCCGTCCGCCGACGATGCGGATCCCGGCGGTCACGCTCTCACCCGGACGCCAGGTGCTCGACGATCTTCTGGCCGTGAAAGCGGCCATTCTCGATAAAGATCTTGTTGGTCTCCCGTCCGGCGCTGACGCCGCCAGCGAGGTAGAGACCGGAGACGTTCGTCTCGCAAGTCTCCGGATCCGTCATCGGCTTGCCCGTGGCTTTGTCGATCTCGACGCCCAGAGATTCCACCATGGAGTAGTCGGGATGGTAGCCCGTCAAAGCGAGAACGGCGTCGTTTGGAATCTCGAATAGCTTTCCGGACTTGTCCTTGAGCTTCAGCCGATCTTTCGAGATCTCGACCACTTCGGTCTCGAGATGGGCTTCTACTTCGCCTCGCGAGATGCGGTTCTTGATGTCCGGCCGGACCCAGTACTTGATGTGAGTAGAGACGTCCGCGCCGCGATGGATCAAGCGCACTTTGACGCCGGAGCGGTAGAGGTCGAGCACGGTCTCCGCCGCCGAGTTTCCCGCACCAATCACCGCGACGTCGAGGCCGTAATAGGCGTGGGCCTCGGTGTAGTAGTGCGAGACTTTGGGAAGCTCCTCCCCGGGAATGCCTAGCGGGTTGGGGTGATCGTAGTAGCCCGTGGCAACGACGAGCTTTCGCGCGGTGAAAGGCTCGGGCGTGCCCTCTCGATCTCGTTGATAGGACGTGACGAGCTTCATGCAGCCGCTAATCCGCTCGACGGCGTCGACTTTCTCGTAGAGCTTGAGCGGTAGTCCGTAGTACTCCGCTGCGCGCCGATAATACTTGAGTGCTTCCAATCGGGTTGGCTTCTCTCGCACGCAAGTGAGTGGAAGCTCTCCAATCTCGAGAAGCTCGGGCGTGGTGAAAAACACCATGTTCGTCGGAAACCGGCGGATCCCGTCCACGAGGGATCCCTTTTCGATCACGACGTGAGACAGCCCTCGTTTCGTACATTCGATGGCGGTGGCCAGGCCGCTTGGGCCACCGCCGATGATAGCGACATCGATATCCGGCATCTTTATGGAACCTGCTCAATCCGCACGGTTCGTACCTCCACTCTGTCGACGGGCTCTTCTCCGTTGACGGGGACCGATTCGATCGCGTGAACGACCTCCATTCCGGAGACGACGCGGCCGAACACGGTGTATTTGTCGTCGAGAGAGCTCGCAATCCCGGTGACGATGAAAAAAGACGTATCCGCGCTCGCGGGATCGTCGCCTCTCGCCATCGACAAGATGCCGGCGACATGCGGCGTATCGCTGAACTCGGGTTGTAAGCGCGTCACGTATTGAGTGATGCGCTCCGAAGCCGGGTCGACGCGCGTCTGGAGAAATCCGGTCTGAACCACAAAGCCCGGTACGACGCGGTGGAAGGCGACGCCGTCATAAGCTCCCACCTGCGCGAGTCTGAGGAAGTTGCGGACGTGCTCGGGCGCGAGATCGGGGAAGAGCTCGACTTCGATGTCTCCCAGGTCGGTGACGAGGACCGCGCGGTGGCGAGCGAGCTCTTCGACGCTCTCCGTCGAGAAAGGTGGGATCTCGGGAGGCGGTTTGTCTCTCAGCGTGACGCGGGTGACCTCGATCCGTTCGAGCGGAAGTCCGGTGTCGTCGGTGGGAGTTTCAGAGATGGTCTGCGCCAGGTGAATGCCTTCGGCCACCCGCGCGAAGATCGTGTACTGACCATCGAGAGTGGGCTGGTCGGTCACGACGATGAAAAACTGTGACCCCGCACTATCCGGCTGACCGGGAATTTGTACTGCCGAGACCGCGCCTCGAGTGTGACGCTCATCGCTGAGCTCACGGGCTAGAAAACCGAGCCCGCCCGTGCCGTATTCCGGGATTGCGTCCGGATCCTTGGTCTTCGGATCCCCTCCCTGAACGATGCCGTATTTGATGAGGCGGTGAAAGGCGGTGCCGTCATAGGCACCTTCAGAGACGAGCTTCATGAAGTAGCCCACGTGGTTGGGGGCAACATCTGCCAACAAGTCGAGGATGATCTCGCCGCCGGTCGTCTCGAGCACCGCTTGTTTTCCACGCATTTCGTCGATGCTGAGAGGTGCCGTGAACAATTGTTGCGCGAGCACGAGCATGGTGATGACTGGATACATAATCCTCTCCCGGGACGGGTATTATATAAGATGGCTTTCTACCCAAAGACGCTTTGCATAAAAGGAGATTCGTGACCGCGGACAAGAATGGATCAGGACTCGTCCCTCGCATCGATTTCGATACCTACAGCCTTCCGAACGGTCTTCGTGTGATTCTCCACGAAGACAAGAAGCTGCCGGTCGTGCACGTGAACTTGTGGTACCACGTCGGCTCCAAGAACGAGAACCCTGGCAAGACCGGCTTCGCCCACCTGTTCGAGCACATGATGTTCGAGGGCTCGCGCAACGTGAAGGGAGAGTACGTTTCGCTGATGGAGCGCGCGGGCGCCAATATTTCTTCGGGAGGCATCAACGGAACGACCAATTTCGACCGAACCAACTATTTCGAGACCGTCCCTGCAGGTTCGCTCGAGCTCGTCTTGTGGGCGGAATCGGACCGGATGGCCTATCTGCTCGACGCGGTCAACCAAGAAAATCTCGACAACCAGCGCGATGTCGTGAAGAACGAGCGGCGCCAAACGATGGACAACGTCCCCTACGGCACCGCCATCGAGATCTTATTCCAGAATCTCTTCCCGCCGGGACATCCTTATTCGTGGCACATCATCGGGAGCATGGAGCACCTGGAGGGCGCCTCCCTGGACGACGTCCACGGCTTCTTTCGCCAGTTCTACTCTCCGAACAACTGCGTGCTCACGATCGCGGGCGAGTTCGACCCCTCCGAGGCCAAGGGGCTCATCGAGAAATATTTCGGCCCCATCGAGCCGGGGCCGCCATTGGCTCGGCCCGTGCGTCACGAGATCCAGCTTTCTGCGGATAAAAGGATCCAGGTGAACGATCGGGTGCCGCAACGGCGGGTCTATCTCGCATGGCCGGGAGTGGCCTATTTCCAGCCCGACGACGCCGCGCTCGACCTCGTATCGACGCTACTCGCGGATGGAAAGAACTCGCGCTTGTACAAGAGGCTGGTCTATGACGAACAGCTCGCCTCGGACGTGAGCGCCTTCAACTACAGTCTCGAGATCGCCGGCCTCGTGGGGATCGTCGCCACCGCCCGGCCCGGCGAGTCCTTGGAGCGACTCGAAGCGCTGATCGATGAAGAGATCCGCAAAGTGGCGGATGACGGTCCGACCGACGACGAGCTCGAACGGATCCAAGCGGGACGGGAGTACGATTTTCTCTCGGGGCTCGAGCGCATCGGTGGCTTCGGCGGGAAAGCGGACCGCCTCGCGATGTATCAAACGTTTCTCTCCGAGCCGGACAGCATCGAGAAAGATTACGAGCGCTATCGATGCCTGGGCGGGGAAGATCTAAGGGCCGCGGCGGGAAAGTACTTGCTCGGTCCTAGGCTCTCGATTCAGTTCTTGCCCGAGGAATCCGAAGCGTCGTCGGCGGAGGAGCCCGATCGCTCGGTGACTCCTTTGGTCAAACCGAGCCCCGTGTTCGACGCTCCGACGGTGGCGACGACGAAGCTCGCGAACGGTCTGGCGGTGCAAGTCGTCGAGCGGCGCGATATTCCCAAGGTCGCGGTCGGGATGATGGTGCGCGTGGGAGCGACGAGCGACCCACCGGACCGTTCGGGTCTCGCGTCGATGACGGCAGAGATGCTCGAGGAAGGTACGGTCTCGCGCACGTCTCTACAGATCGAAGCGGAGCTGGACCGCCTCGGAAGTCATCTCTCGACCGGCGGCAGTCGGGAGTGGAGCGCGGTCTCGCTCGATTGCCTCAAGAGGCACTTGCCGGCATCGTTCGAGCTCATGGCCGACGTCCTCATGCAGCCGAGCTTTCCCGGAGAGGAGCTCGAGCGGCTGCAAAAGCAGCGTCTCGACGGGTTCTTGCAAGACAAAGTTAGCCCGGGCGCGATTGCCGCCAAGACCGTGCGCAAAGCCTTGTTCGGCGCGAGTCACCCCTATGGCTGGTCGATCGGGGGTGATGAACACAGCGTCTCCGCGACAAAACGTACCGAGCTCGAGCGGTTCTACCTCGAGCACTACACGCCGGTGAGCTCCGTGCTGATCCTGGTGGGCGATATCGATCTCGACGAAGCCACCTCCCTCGCGGAGCAAACGTTCGGGCACTGGGCGGGCGATCGGTCATCGGATCTACGCCCGGACGCCGTGGCCGCCGTTTCACGAAAGACTTACTTCGCCGACCGCCCGGGCTCGGCTCAGTCCGAGCTGCGGGTCGCGAAGCTCGGCCCTCCACGATCCACCGAGGACTACTACGTGATCGAAGTATTGAACCATATTCTGGGTGGCGGATTCTCCGGACGTTTGAACTTGAACCTCCGTGAGGACAAAGGGTTCACCTATGGGTCTTTTTCTTCGATCCGCTACTCGACGCTCCAGAGTATTCTCGTGGGGTCCGCTTCGGTGGAGAGCTCGGTGACGAAAGAAGCGCTCGAAGAGATTCTTCGCGAGTTCGACGCGCTTTCGAGCTGGAGTCGGCCGGTAGAGTCGAAAGAGCTCGCACAAGCGCAAGAGACTCTGACGCGCGGGTTCGCGCAGCGATTCGAGACCCTGTCGCAGGTCGCCGGCGAAGTCGCCGAGCTGGCGGGATTCGACCTTCCGACGGAAACGCTCGACACCTACACGGAGTCGGTCTCCGCGGTCACCCTCGAACAGCTCGAAGGCGCGGCGAAGCAGTATTTCGGAACGGATGATGCCATCGTCACCGTCGTCGGCGATGCGGACAAACACGCCCAAGCGGTGGGCACTGTCGGCTTCGGAGAATTGCTTTTCGTGGATCCCGACGGGCAGCCGATCGACTAGTGTCGCAAGCGGTGTCGCGCCGGAGCTCAGACCGAGAGCATCTCTTTCAATCGGTCGAGCCCGGCCACCATGTTGTCCATCGGGGGACCAAAAGAGAACCGCATCCACTTCTCGTAAGGAGAGGGGGACTTGCGCAGCTTACCGGGGTTGACGTCGAAGAACTGACCCGGCACCGTCATGACTCGATGGTCGAGCGCTTTTCGAGGGAGCCCCAGCAATAGAACGTGCCGAGAGGTTTGTGTGCGAAGCGCACGCCC
>JAJCXL010000026.1 GCA_029263435.1 Acidobacteriota bacterium
CGCAAAGAACGAGGAGCGCGCGGGAAACTTCGAAGAAGCGAGACGCTACTACGCTCGGATGCTTGCAGAGCACCCGAACTCCCAGCTGCGCAACGACGCGATGACACGCAACGAGAGCCTCGAGCTCGCGGCGGACGGGGACGTAGGCTCTAGTGATTGACGGCGAGGATCGCCCTTCGCTCCCCCCTCCAGTCGAGCCTTCTTATCGACCCCCGATTCAGCCGCCGCCGGTGCGTCCGCGTCGCCCCAACTGGTTTCTCTGGTTCGTCATCGTTAGCGGCGCCAGCCTGCTGATCGTGACGGCGTTTTTTTTCGCCTTCTTGAGTGGCATGACCCCGGCGGTGCCGAGCCTCGGGCGCGGGACGACCTTGTCGATCGACCTCGCCAGAGCCTTTCCGGAGGACACGCTCTATGACATGAGCGGACCCTTTCTGAATGCGAGCGACCTCACCTTCCGGGATCTCTTGTTCGGGATCCGCGCCGCGAAGGAAGACGCTCGGATCGAGCGCCTGTTCCTGCACGTTCGCGGCACCCGGCTCGGCTGGGCGAACACGTTCGAGCTCCGCTCACGTCTTCTCGACTTCAAGAGCGCCGGAAAACCCATCACCGCGTTCATTGAGTACGCGTCGAACCGGGACTACGCGCTCGCGAGCGCTGCCGACGAAGTCTTTCTTCATCCGCGCGGCAACGTGGATCTACGCGGCATTCGCGCCCAGATCATGTTCGTGAAATCGTCTCTCGACAAGCTCGGGGTCGAAGCGGAGTTCGAGCGCTTCGGTGCGTACAAAGACGGACCCGACATGTATCTGCGTGAGTCGATGAGCCCCGAGAGTCGCGAGGCGATTGGGGCGGTCGTCGAAACGCTCCATGAAGCGTTGGTCGACTCCATCGTGGAGGGGCGGAACCTAGAGTCGAAACAGGTCGAGCGTGCGCTGAGCTCCGGTCCGTTGACCGCGGATGAGGCGGTGTCGCTCGGCTTGGTGGATGGGTTGAAGTATTGGGACGAAGTGCAAGAAGGGCTGTCCCTGACCGCGACCGAAAGCGAGACCATCTCGATCGACGGCTACCAACGCGTCCGCGGAGGCGGGTCGAGCTTCACGAGCAAGGGTCGGATTGCGATCATCTACGGCATCGGCGCGATCGTCGGCGGCTCGAGTGGCGAGGACACGATGTTCGGTCGGGTGATGGGCTCGGACACCATCGCCAAAGCGTTTCGCACGGTCCGAGAAGACGACTCTGTCGATGCCGTCGTGTTTCGGATCGACAGCCCTGGCGGGAGCGACGTCGCCTCGGATGTCATCTGGCGTGAAGCGATGCTCACCGATGCGGAGAAGCCGGTCGTGGTGTCCATGGGAAACGTCGCCGCTTCCGGTGGCTACTGGATCGCGATGGCCTCGGATCAAATCGTCGCCGAAGCGACCACCATTACCGGCTCGATTGGAATTTACGGCGGGAAGTTCAATTTGGCCGGGTTGTACGACAAGGTCGGCGTGAGCCACGACGGGGTCTCGAGCACCCCGAACGCGGATTTCTTCAGCGACAGCCGTAGCTTCACGGAGCAAGAGCGACAACGTTTTCGCGCCTTGCTCGAAAACGGCTACGACGCGTTCCTGGAGAGGGTCGCGACCGCTCGCGGGAAAACGATCGAAGAAGTCGACGCCCTCGCCCGAGGGCGGGTGTGGTCGGGTAAGCACGCGCTGGAGCACGGCTTGATCGACGAGCTTGGAGGGATCGAGCGCGCCATCTCGCTCGCTAAAGAAGCCGCCGGCTACGAGGCTTCCGACCGGTTCGAGCTTGCGATCTATCCGAAGAAACAAAACGTCTTCGAAGCGCTCCTGGGCGGTTTGCTCCGCACCCGGGGCGCCGATTCGGGGTTGTCGGAGTCACTGTTGCGATATGCGGCGAGCCCGCACAAGCTCCTGGAAGGCTCTCCGCTGCTTCAGAGCCTCGTTAGAGGCGAGCGCCTGGCTTTGATGCCGTTCGACCTCGAGCTCCGCTAGCTTGGGGTCGACGTGCCTTAAGCGTCAGCTTGGGGTCGACTCGCCGTCGAGACTCCGCTTGAGCTCGGCCAGTACCCGTAGTGCCTCCAAGGGCGTCATGCCGTCGGGTTCGAGCTTTCGGATCTCCGCGACGACACGATCCTCGGTCTCCGCGAACAACGACATCTGACGCGCGCCGTCGGACTTCGAGCTCTCCCCGGTGACCCTCGGTCGGCCCTCGATATCGAACTCGGTCTTTTCCAGGTTGACGAGGATCTCGCGCGCCCGGTGAAGGAGCGCCGGAGGAAGCCCTGCGAGCTTCGCGACTTGGATGCCGTAGCTGCGATCGGAGCCTCCCGGAACCACCTTACGCAAAAAGACGATCTCGTCTTGCCATTCACGAGCCGACACGTGTGCGTTGACGACCCCGCTGAGCTCGGAAGCAAGGTCCGTGAGCTCGTGGTAGTGGGTCGCGAAAATTGTCTTGGCTCCGAGACGAGGTTCCGATGCGATGTACTCGGCGACGGACCATGCGAGAGACAGGCCATCATAGGTGGCGGTGCCTCGGCCGATCTCGTCCAGAAGAATGAGGCTACGCCTCGTCGCGTGATGCAGGATGTGAGCCGTCTCTTGCATTTCGACCATGAAGGTCGAGCGGCCCCGAAAGAGATTGTCGGAGGCGCCCACTCGCGTGAATATGCGATCGACGGTGGGGATCTTGGCCTCGGTCGCCGGGACGAAGGAGCCCATGTGCGCCAGCAAGACGATGAGCGCGGTCTGCCGTAGATAGGTGGATTTCCCGCCCATGTTCGGCCCGGTGAGGATGATGAGGTGGCTCTCCTCGTCGAGGTCGAGGTCGTTGCCAACGAAAGGCTCGCGACTCATCGATTCGATGACGGGATGGCGTCCTTCCTTGATCTCCAGCTCGAAGCCGTCATGGAGCCTCGGCTTCGTGTAGTTGTGGGTGGTGGCGACTTCCGCGAGACTCGAGAGCACGTCCCAGCGGGCGACGGTGTCGGCGGTCGCTCGGATCCTCGAGGAGAATGCCCGAACCCGCACCGCCAGCGCCTCGAAGATCTCGTTCTCGAGAGCTTCGATCCTTTCATCGGCCCCGAGAATCTTTTCCTCGTACTCCTTGAGCTCCGGAGTGATGTAGCGCTCGGAACCCACGAGCGTTTGCTTGCGGATGTAGTCGTTCGGCACCGCGTCGAGCTTGGATTTCGTGACTTCCAGGTAGTAGCCGAAGACTTTGTTGAATCTCACCTTGAGCGAGTTGATACCGGTCCGCTGGCGCTCTCGGGTCTCGATCTCCGCGAGGGTGGTCTTGTCTTGGGATCGGAGTCGTCTCAGCTCATCGAGCTCTTCCGATACCTTTTCTCGAATGACGCCACCGTCCTTGAGAGAGTTGGGAGGCTCCGACACGAGAGTGGCCTCGATGTCGTCGCGCGCGCCCTCCACGGTGTCGAGGCCGTCGTCGAGCTCTCTCAGATAGGAGGCCTTCGTGTGGCCGGTCAGCGCTTTCATGCCCGGGATCCGCGCGAGCGAGGTGGAGAGCCCGACGAAATCCCGAGGGCCGGCGCTCCCCAGGATGATCCGCGAGAGAAGCCGCTCGAGGTCG
>JAJCXL010000027.1 GCA_029263435.1 Acidobacteriota bacterium
TTCGGCGATCGGAATATCGGAGGTCCCTGCCGACAACACCGCAGCACGGCACTCGGAGCTTGCGGGCAACGAGCCGATCACGATCGCTCGCGCCTGGTCGTACCACTTCGCCTCGGGAGAAACGTCCGAGACTTTCTCGAACGCTTCCGGCGTCGTCTTCGTGACGAGCACGGGTTGTCCCGTCGCGGCGAGCTTCTCAGCGATGGCCGCGATCTGGCCAGGGTCTTTCCCGGGGCCGAAGATGACCTCCGGGAATCCGCGGCGCAGAGACCGGTGATGGTCGACTTTCGCGAAACCGAGATCCTCGAAGCCCATGAGCTTCAACTCGTCGAACGCGGACGCTGCCGAGGCGTCGCCGGCCTCGACTTTCTGCAGGATCTCGCGAAGCCTCTCCGGAGTCATGGCGGAGAGTGTAGCCCAAGCAGCGTCTTGGCCGACAAGCTCCGTCCGCGTACGCGACGCCACGCGCCGAGCACCAAGAGCGCAAAAAATGGAACGTATTCGAGGCCCTTCACCCACAGCGTGTCTTCCCACGCTTGACCGGGATTGCCCAGATAGGCCGAGTGGTAGCTCAGCCCGACGGTTATCATCAGCAGGAGCCATGCCGGGCTCGCGTAGATCGCGAGAAACGGTGCCATCCACAGCAAGTACCAAGGATGTACGGTCGGCATCAATAGAAGCACGGCACCGATGGTGATGTAGCTTCCGCGGATCGGGGCCGCGTCGAGCGCGACGAGCCCCAAAACGAGAACGATGAGGGCGACCCCGACGACTACCTTCGCATGATCGAGTGAGCCGGTAAGAAAAAACAAGACGTGGAAGAGACTGTCGTTGCCGCGCCATCTGAGCCCGTACTCGGTCAGTCCCTTGAACGCGTCGGCACCGACGCTCGCATACGGAAGTGACATCGCCACGGTGACGAGCGGAACGATGAGAAAGGTGCGCCATCGGAGCGCTCGGGTGAACAGGGGAAGGAGGGCGAAGCCGAGCAGCTTTCCCAAGCCCGACAGCGCCAGCAGCCCCATCGCCAGCCGGTCGCGATGTTGTACAATCGCAAGTAGCGCTGCCATCAAGCAGGTGACGGCCAGCGCGTCGTTGTGACCGCTTCCGGCCACTTCGACGATGACCAGCGGGCTCCATGCATAGATGAGAATCCGCGCTTTATTGCGCCCCAAAGATCCCAGCAAACCCATGACGACGAACGCGATGGCCAAGTCCGCCCCCACGAAGAACAGCTTCATCCAATGAACGTTCGAAGACACGGCGGTGGCCGCGTAGAAGGCCATTTGCATGAATGGCGGGTAGATCGTCGGTATTTCCTTATTGTTGATGCCGGCGTAGATGGAAGGCTCCGAGCCGGGCCGGTCTCGAAAACCTCTGAGATCCGGTGCGTCGGGAGGGTACGCGTAGGGGTTGACCCCTGCGTGCTGCATCCGTCCATCCCAAACGTAGCGGAAGATATCGTCGGACAGAATCGGCTCGGTGGGCAGCATGAAGGCCCTCATCATCAGACCGACGCCCAGGATGGCAAAGATGAAGCCCCGGCTTTCCGGCACCGGACGCTCTGGCCGGAGCACGTAATAGCACCCGACGATCCAAAAAAGGCCCATTCCGAGATAGGCAGACAGGAATATGGGATAGGTGTCGTCGCGGCTGACGAAACCCGCGGCGATAGCCGTACAGACGAGCTCCCCGGCCCCTACCGCCGCCAATACGAGCCAGTGTCGAGAAGTTGTGGCTATCTTCATTTGGGCCCTGAGGCTTCGCAGTCTACGATAACGTGATGCTTTCGACGGATGCGCTCCTGCTGACCGCCTATTTTGCGGTCCTGATCGCATTGTCGATCCTCGGACTACACCGGTACCTGATGGTTTTTCTCTACTACCGGCATCAGCGGAATCGCTCGGTGCTGCCCGGGCGGTTCGAAGAGCCACCGATCGTCACCGTTCAGCTTCCGGTCTATAACGAGCTCTATGTCGTCGAACGGCTCATCGACGCGGTGTGCAAGCTCGACTACCCCGGAGACCGGCTCGAGATTCAAGTGTTGGACGACTCCACTGACGATACGGCCGAGCTGGCCTCCAAGCGGGTCGCGTACCATCGCGAGCGCGGTATCGACATCCATTACCTGCACCGAGAGGATCGCACCGGGTTCAAAGCCGGAGCACTCGCGGCAGGCCTAGAGACGGCGCGCGGAGAGCTCATCGCGATTTTCGATGCGGATTTCGTCCCCCAGCCGGATTTCTTGAAGGCCACCGTCGATCACTTCGTCGATGATGGTGTCGGCATGGTGCAAGCGCGGTGGGGGCATTTGAATCGAGATTACTCGCTTCTCACCCGGGTACAGACGATTCTCCTGGACGCCCATTTCGTGCTCGAGCACGGTGGCCGCAACCGCTCGCGGTGCTTTTTCAACTTCAACGGTACCGCCGGCGTTTGGAGAAGACAGGCGATCGAGCAAGCGGGCGGCTGGCAACACGACACGCTGACCGAAGACATGGATCTTTCCTACCGTGCCCAGCTCGCGGGGTGGCGGTTCGTATTTCTCCCCGACGTCGTCGCGCCCGCCGAGATCCCGGTCTCGATGAACGCATTCAAGAGTCAGCAAGCGCGATGGTCGAAAGGCTCGATTCAGACCGCGCGCAAGCTCTTGCCTCGAATCCTCGCGAGCCCGCTCCCGTTCAGGGTCAAGTTCGAGGCCGTGTTTCATCTCTCGGCCAACTTCGCCTACCCGCTGATGGTGCTCTTGGCGGTGCTCATCTTCCCGAGCATGCTGGTCCGCTACAACATGGGTTGGCACGAAATGCTGCTCTTCGACGTCCCGTTATTTCTCGCGGCGACGATGTCGGTGACGAGCTTTTACGTCGTCTCACAGCGCGAGATCTATCCTGACTGGAAGCGGCGTCTGAAAGTGCTGCCGATGTTGCTCTCGCTCGGGATCGGGATGTGTCTCAACAACGCCAAGGCCGTGATCGAAGCCGTGGTGGGAAAACAAACCGGCTTCGTGCGGACCCCGAAATATCGCATCGAAGGCGCGGGCGGCGCTTGGGGCGAGAAGCGCTACCGGGGACATGGGGGCTACCTACCGATGGCGGAGGTCGTCTTCGGCGTCTACTTCACGGCGACCGTGGTCTATGCGCTCGTCCACCAGATTTTCGGCTCGCTTCCTTTCTTGATTCTGTTTCAAGTCGGGTTTCTCTATACCGGGTTGTTGTCGCTACGCGAGAACTACGGCGAAAGAGGCGGTCGCGAGCACCCTGCTCCGAGCGGCCTCGCCCGTCCCGCCCAAAGCGGCGCCCGCTGAGACTCTTTTCGGCGGCTTCGACTCGTCACCTTCGCCCAGAAGCTGGTAAACTCCCAATTCTGAGTCCATGAATCGCGACCTCGTTTTCTTCGTCGCCGGGCTATCTTTCGGGATCGTCGCCGGCTATTTCACGTTCCGCGCCGTCGTGCCGGATCCCGTTTCTCGTCCAGCCGCTGCGGCCGCACCCGCTGCCGCGAGCTCTCCGATCGGGCTCGATCCCGGGCCCGAGGTGACGTCGCTGGACGAAGCGCGCGTCTCCGAGCTTTCGAAGAGCGCTGCGAGCGATCCGACGGATGCGTCGTCACGTCTCGAGCTGGGCAAGATTTATTTGGATGCGGGTCGCTATGAAGAGGCGAGCGCCTGGTTCGCGGCCGCCGTCGAGCTCGTGCCTCGGGATCTCGAGGCACGAACCCAGCTGGCGCTGTCTCACCTCAACGCCGGAAACCTCGAGCAGACGGTGAGTGCTTACGAGCAAATCCTCGAGATCGATCCGAACCATCCGCCCGGACTTCTCGGGCTCGGACGGGTCAAGCTGTACCTTCAGCAAGACATCGACGGCGGACTCGACTTGTGGAAGAAGCTCGTCGCTGTCGCCCCGAGCTCGCCCGAAGCCCAGAGCGTACGCGATGAGCTCGAAGCCTTGACGTCGGCGCACCCTGGAGGCTGATCATGGGGCGCTTTCTCTACTTCCTCGTGGTTTTGCTGCTCGCCCGCACTGCCATTCGCTACGCCATCGCGTGGATCCAGGCCGGCGCGCGCCAACAAGTCCGCGGCGGTGGTCATTCTGCCTCGATGCAGCCCATCCACAAAGGCAACATGGTGCGGGATCCGATCTGCGGGATTCATTTGCCCGAGAGCCGCGCCCTCTCCGAGCTCCGATCCGGAGACCAGTTCTTCTTTTGCTCCGAAGAATGCCGTCGAGCATTCTTGAAAGGCTAGAGTTTCGAGATATGGCGGAGAGGAGTCGGGAGACGCTCAAAGAAGACATCTGCGAGGTGGGCCGGAGGCTCTATAGCAATGGCTTCATCGCGGCCGGCGAGGGGAACGTCAGCATCCGGTTGTCGGACAACGAGCTCATGGGGACTCCAGCGGGGACGTGTAAGGGCTATCTGACCCCGGACATGATCTCTACTTGTGACATGGAGGGCCGCACGCTTTCCGGCCCCAAGATCTCGACCGAGATTCAGATGCACATCTCGGTTTATCGCGCCCGACCCGACGTGAATGCGGTGGTCCATGCCCATCCACCCAAATGCACCGGCTTCGCGGTCGCCGGCGTCGCGCTCAACCGCGCGGTGCTCGCCGAAGTCGTGGTGACGCTGGGATGTATCCCGCTCGCCGAGTACGGAACCCCGTCGACTTCGGAGCTCGCGGAGTCCGTCGATCGCTTGATCCGTACCTCGGACGGGGTGCTGCTTTCGAACCATGGCGCGCTGACCGTCGGCAAAGAAGTCTATGATGCCTACTTCAAGATGGAAGTCATCGAGCACTTCGCGGAAATTTCTTTGATCTCTCGTCAGCTCGGAGGCGAGCGCCTCCTTCCCAAGAAAGAAGTGGCTCGGCTCTTGGACTTGAGACAGAAGGTCTACAACCTGGACGGACCGCCCGGCGGAGACGCTTGTCCGCTGCCGGCTGAAGCGGTGGCTGCCGGCGGCGATGACGAGATGGTTCATCTCACGCGCGGCGAGCTCGTTCAGCTCATTTCGGATGCCATTCGGGAGGTCGGTGGACGGTGAGTCACCGACGCGATGGGCACGACATATCTCGTTGCCGGTGAGCACCGGCAGGGGTGATTTTACTCAACTCACGATTCGTTTCTTTTAGGAGGATTCATGGCCGACTCTATCGGTGAAGCATTGGGAATGATCGAGACCAAAGGTCTCGTCGCGATGGTCGAAGCGTCCGACGCGATGGTCAAAGCGGCGAAAGTTACGTTGATCGGATACGAAAAGATCGGCGCCGGCTTCGTGACGACTATCGTTAGAGGTGACGTCGCCGCGTGTAAGGCAGCGACGGATGCCGGAGCTGCCGCGGCCCGCCGGGTCGGCGAGCTCGTCTCGGTCCACGTTATTCCGCGTCCGCATTCGAGCTTGGAAGATCGCCTGCCGATCGGAAAAACGACCGACAGCTAACTTCTGACGGGCCTCGGAGCGTGCAGAGATGATTCTCGGCCGAGTGGCCGGAACAGTCGTGGCGACGCGCAAAGACGAGCGCCTCGAGGGCTTCAAGCTCCTCGTGGTGCAAGCGGTCGCGCCGGACGGCAAACCGAAGGACAGCTATGTCGTTGCGGTCGACACGGTCGATGCCGGGGTCGGTGAGCTCGTGCTGGTCGTCTCCGGAAGCTCGGCGCGGATGGCGTCCGGGTGTCAGGACCGGCCGATCGACGCTGCTGTCGCCGGGATCGTCGATGCCGTCGACCTCGTGGACGGTGGATAGGGTGCTCTACGCCCAAGTCATCGGCACTGTCGTCGCGACCGTGAAGGACCCATCTCTCACGGGGCAAAGACTGCTCCTCATCCAGCCGCTTACGCCGGAAGGCGAGGCATCTAAATCACCGCCTCTCGTCGCGATCGACGCTGTCGGGGTCGGGGTGTCGGAGCGGGTTCTCTACGTCAAAGGCAAGGAAGCGTCGTTTCCATTCTTGCCCGAGACGGTGCTCGCCGATGCGGGGATCGTGGCGCGCGTCGACACATTGAGCCACCGACCGGTAGACCCGCCATGATCCTCGGCGAAGTGACCGGAGCCGCGGTCGCGAGCGCAAAGCACTACAAGCTCGAAGGCCGCAAGCTTCTCGTCGTGCAGCCGCTGTCCCTCTTGGGGGCTCCGGTTGGAGAGCCCGTGATAGCGGTCGATGGTCACGGCATCGGGGCCGGCGAAGGCGACCGCGTGCTCGTCGTCCAGGAAGGCCGCGCCGCATCGATCCTGTCCGGCCGGGACGAGAGTCCCCTCGACGCGGCAATCATCGCGGTGGTCGACGCTGTGGATCTGGCGTGAGCGTCGATCGATCCCGGATCCGCGCTCTCGTTCGTCGGGAGCTCGAACGACGGCTCGAGGATGACGAACAAACGAAGGGTCGCCGGGGAGAGCCGGCCCAAGCGGCCTTCTTGACGATCTACGTCGAGGACGCGCCGGCTCGTGAGACAGACGCTCCTCCGAGGCCGTGCGTCATCGAACCGTCGATGCCGTGTGTGAACAGCGGCTATTGCAAGAAGCTCGGCTACTGATCGTCTTTGAAAGCGCCGAGACGGCTCCTGTCGGGCCGACCCGGCTCACGGAATCGACCATGCGGGTACGGACCATTTTCCATGTAGACATGGACGCGTTCTACACGTCCGTCGAGCAGCGCGATCACCCGGAGATTCGAGGCAAGCCCGTTGTGGTCGGTGCGGATCCCCAAGAGGGCAGGGGGCGCGGGGTGGTGGCTGCGGCCTCCTACGAGGCGAGGCGATTCGGGGTGTTCTCCGCGAT
The DNA here is from genome assembly GCA_029263435.1 of Acidobacteriota bacterium. Classification (GTDB taxonomy): domain Bacteria; phylum Acidobacteriota; class Vicinamibacteria; order Marinacidobacterales; family SMYC01; genus JAJCXL01. The sequence goes on from JAJCXL010000027.1 coordinate 6,773, forward strand.
GCCTATCGGACGTGCCTACCGTCTGTGTCCTCACGCCTATTTCCTCCGGGGTGACATGCGGAAATATCAGCGTGTCTCGTCGTCGGTCATGGACATCCTTCATTCCTACTCGGATTTGGTGGAGCCGCTCTCCATCGATGAAGCGTTCATCGATATGAGCGCGATTTGCGTCCCGGAGAAAGGGCGCTCGCTGGCCGAGGAGGTCCGCGACCACATCCGTCGTGAAGTGAATCTCACCGCGTCGGTGGGCGTCGCGCCGAACAAGTTTCTCGCGAAGATAGCCTCGGACATCGATAAGCCGGACGGACTGGTTGTCGTCTCCGAGGGAGAGGAGCTTTCTTTTCTCGGACCCCTGCCGGTCGAACGCCTCTGGGGGGTGGGTCCCAAGACGGCGGAGCGCCTTCACGCGCTCGGCTATCGGCGTATCGAAGACTTGTGGTCGGTGTCGGAGGGTGGGCTGCCGATGGGTAAGCACGGTGACCATATCCTGAACCTCGCCAAGGGGAAGGATTCCCGCTCGGTGGTCCCGGCCCGGTCCGCCAAATCGATCGGCCACGAAACGACGTTTCTCGAGGATACGAACGACGCGGAAGTCATCCGAAACACGGTGCTCGCACTCTCCGAAGCGGTCGCGGTCCGCTTGAGGCGTCAGGAGGTTCGAGGCCGGAGAGTGACGCTCAAGTTTCGGGACGAGGATTTCGTGACCGAGACCCGCGCGAGAACTCTCCCGCAAGCGACCGACGACGCTAAACGCATTTTCGATATCGCGATGCAGCTACTCTCGCAAGTCGAAGGCAAGTCGCACAGAGTGAGGCTTCTCGGGGTTAGCCTCTCCAAGCTCGACCGGCCGGAGCAAGTGGAGCAGCTTTCGTTGTTCGAAGCACCGCACGACGACAAGGCGGATCGGTTGAGTCGCGCCAAAGATCAGTTGGAGGAGCGCTTCGGCAAGGGAAGCTTGCGACGGGCGTCGCTGCTGGACGCGAAGGGCTTCGAGAGAGAGACTTGACCGGGGTTGCGCGCGCGATTCGGGATGTCCGACTCTGTCGATACAATGGACCCATGGCAAACTTGAATCGAAGGCTGGCGGTCATCGGCTTGGGCAAATTGGGTGGGTTGCTGGCGGAGGCCTTCGTCGCCCGTGACCTCATCCATCCGGATCAGATTCAGGCGACGGTGCGACACGCGTCGCGCGCGGAAGCGCTCGATCAGAAGCACCCGTTCTCGGTGCACACGGACAATCTCGCCGCCGTCTCGAAAGCGGACATCGTGCTGCTCGCCGTGAAACCGCAGATGATGGAAGACGTTTGTCGCGAGATCCAATCGGAAGTCCGGCCCGGCAAGCTCGTTATCTCGATCCTGGCCGGAGTCACGACGGAGAGCATCGAACGGATCTTCACCAACGGAGTGTCCGTCGTGCGCGCGATGCCGAACACGCCGTGCTCGGTGGGCTGCGGTATGACGGTCTTGTGCCGGGGCCTCTCCGCGGCGGAAGAAGATGTCGCGCTCGTCGCTCGCTTGTTCGACACCGTGGGTCGCACCCTCGTGATGGATGAGCGCCATATGGACGCGGTCACCGGCCTCTCTGCGAGCGGCCCCGCTTTTATCTACGTGATCCTCGAATCGCTCGCCGAGGCCGGCGTCAAGATGGGGCTTCCTCGAGACGTCGCGACGTTGCTCGCCGCTCAAACCACCAAAGGGGCGGCCGAACAAGTCCTCGCGAGCGGTGCGCACCCGGCGCTTCTCAAAGATGAAGTGACGACGCCCGCCGGCTGCACGATCGACGGATTGTTGGAGCTCGAAGAAGGGAAGCTGAGGGTGACGCTCATCAAAGCCGTCGTCAAGGCCGGCCAAAGAGCCCGCGAGCTCGGCTCGAAAGACTAGTCCTTCAGGCGCCGCCTTGAGCGAGGGCGGTTGCGAGGAGCTCGTCGAGACGAATCCAGATCTCGGTCGGAATCCTGAGAGCGACGCTCTCGCCCGCGCGGTTCGCGTAGACGTAGCCCTCGCGGGGCTCGTAGAACACGATCTCCGTCTCGGCCTCGTTGGTCGAAATGGTGACCTCGTAGCTCGGCGCGACGGAAGGAAGCAAGGTCACGATCTCGGTACCGTTGGTCGTCGTGAGCACGCGTAACAAAGAATTGATGGAGGGCCCCGCGCCCACTCGAGCGGCCCGCTCCGACACCGCGATGCGGATCGCTGCGATCTCATCCACCGAGTGATCCAGCAGCCGCTTCGAGACGAAGGACTCGGAGGGTCGCGTAAGCTCGTCGGACAATCCTCCTTCGATGAGAAAGACGCCGCCGCTCGGCATGACGCGCGCGAAGATATCGATGCTCTTCTCGGCTCCGAGCTCGAGCGACACGGGCTCTCCCTCGGCGAAGCTCACCTCGACGAGGATCGGGGGAGGGTCGAGCCCGAAGCTCGCCAACGGCTCAGCTTCGTCTTCCGGCAGCTGAACCATCTGGGCCGTCCGAACCCGGTGTACGAGTCTTTCGATGGCGACCGCGTCCCCTAACGCCTGAACCGGCGACAACAGGCGCCACTTGCCGTTCAGGCGCTCGAAGGTGACGTGTTCTCCATGGCGTTCGATCATGACCGTGACCGGGCTTCGTACGTCGTCACGGGCGAAGAGGCTCTTGTCTCGAAGCTGCCACGCACTCTTGCGAAGATTGTTCGACAGGTGGTCGGCCACCACGAGGACATCCGCTGAGTCGAGCCGCTGGGCGTACTGGGTCCTCGGGGTGAGAGTGTCCTTGCCGAAGCGGATGCCCGTCGGCAGCGTTGATGCCGTCTGGAATCGCACCGTGAGTGAGGCGTTGTCGAGTCCGAACGTTTCGAGATCGAGCTGACCGTCGTCTTCTATGGTGCGGACGAAGCGCATGTCGGACAGGTTGTCGAGCAAGAGCGCGACCTCGTCCGGATCGGCCGGCGCCGCGTCCGGCGCCACGAGACGAAAACCCTCGTCATGTCTCTCCACGATGACGGCGGCGTCGGCGTGGCTTCCTTGGATCTCGATCCTCTCGATCTCGTCAGGGGTGACGTCGAACACCGCATCTGGATCGCTCGGCGTCTCGCTTGGTCGCTCGGTCCAATAGACGTAGCCGCCAAGCAAAACCAGCACGAGCGCGGCGACGAGGGTCGAACGTTTCATCGCGGCGCCCTATCGCGGGCGAGGTCCACTAACGTCGGCTCCACCAGAGTGACGCTCCGGTGACCACGACGATGCCCGGAAGAACGATCAGGGACAAGAAGAAGACGTTTCGGACCTGTTGGTCATTCATCAGGACTCGACGCTCGGAAGGCTCACGCGGTCGGATGGAGATGAGATCCTCGTCTTGGGCGGTCCAGTTGACCATGTTCAGGAACAGGTCCGCGTTACGGATGGGCGCGGCGGCGAGCTCATTCGCGATGAAATCGGAGTCCCCCACGACGACGAAGCGCGCGTCGGGGCGTTCACCGCCGTGATCGACCGTCGCCGCCATCGCGAGTCCGATGGGACCTCGTCGCTGCCCCGCTTTGGGGCTCGACCTCTGGGTGAGCTCCTCGAGATCGGTCTCGGCCCAGCTGTTTTGATCCGCGGTGGTGAACAACTCGAGCATCTCGGTGCCCTCGGGGACCACGGGGGCCATGGTGATGCTTCGTGCGAGTGCGAAGATGCTCATCGCGTTTCCAAAGCTCGAGACGATGGGGTGGCTGCTGTAGTTCTGGATGACCGGATAGACGGGGGACTGAGCGAGCACGTCCACGACGACGTCTTCGCCCGCCACGACGCCCAGCTCGACGACGAACCCGGTGAGCTCGCTGACGTCCGCTTGATTGACCGGATCGACCAAGAAGATGACGCTCCCCCCGCGATCGAGATAGGCGTCGAGCGCGTCGAGCTCGATGTCTAGGAAATCGCTGCGTGGGCCGGCAATGACGACGACCGCAGCATCGTCCGGAACGACTGTCGCGCCGCTATCGACCGAGCGCGCCAAGTTGAGCGTCTCTGTTTGGTAGGCAGAACCGTTGAGCTTGTCGTTGACCACGGACAAGCCGGTCGCGCTCTCGTCCGTCGTTACCTTTTCGCCGTGCCCACTCGTGAAATAGATCTTCTTGACGTCGCCCTTGATCGCACGAATGAGCGCGTTCGTAACCTCGGACTCCGTCGCTGAGGTCACTTGTTGGCGGCGGCCATCGACCTCGACCAAGATCGTGCCGAGCTCCACCGGGGCGCTCGGACTCGTATAGGTCACCGCGCGCTCGGGCTCGGCCTCGGGATCGATGAGGACGACGTCCAACAGCGGGCTCGCATCGGCATAGAGCTTCAATAGATCGGTGGCGACGACTTGAGGACTGGATCGACGGTCGAGCTGCACGATCGTGACGGCTCGTTCGAGCTCTGCGAGCAGCTTGAGCGTCTGATCCGATAAGGAGTACTGACTCGTGGCGGTGAAGTCCCACTGCGTCGCGTTCTTGTCCGCGGCGTAGTTGACGAGTCCCGTCATCGCGACGAGGATCACGACGAGGACGATAGCGTTTGCCCCTGCTTTGGCGCTTCTTTTTCGAAGCGACGTCCCAAGCTCTCTCCATCGGGTGGCGGCCGAGATCGCCGTGAGGATCGCTCCGGCCGTGAGAAAAGAGAGCCAATAGCGCTCACTCGCCGGCTGGAGCACCCACAATAATCCGGCCGCGAGGACGAATCCGAGTCCGAGAGCGCCCAGATAAGGCGTCAGCTTCTTCACGTCAGCCTCTCCACCGATAGGACTCGATGGATTGCTTCGTCAACAACAATCCGAGCAAGATGATAGACAAGAAGAAGACGACGTCACGGGTGTCGACCACGCCCTTGGCGAACTCTTCCAGGTGACGGTCGACGGACATGTACTGAATGGCGCTCGTAAACCATCCGCCGCGGTCTTGAGCGAGCTCGACCAGATAGAGCAGGATGAATGAACCGAAGCTCAACAGTCCGGCGATGATCTGATTCTTCGTCAACGCGCTGAACATCAGCCCGAACGCGATGTAGCCGGCGCCGAGCAAGAACACTCCTAGATAGCCGGCCGCGATCGGCTTCCACTCGGGGTCGCCGAAGTAAAAGAGCACCCCCATGTGGAACAAGGTCGTTGCGAGCATCGTGGCGTAGAGGATGAGCGCTCCGAGAAACTTGCCCATCACGATCTGAGTGTCGGTCAAAGGAGACGTGAACAACAGCTCGATGGTGCCGGATCGCAGCTCTTCTGAGAACGAGCGCATCGTGACCATCGGCAGGAGAAAGAGAAGAAAGAACGCGGTGGTGTGGAAGACCCACCGGAGCATGTCCTGGTTGACGTTGACGACCTCGCCTGGCGCAACGCTGCGGGGATCGATGAATGTCTCCAGATAGGCGTAGAAGTAGAAACCGAACAGCCACAAGAATGCCGCGAGGACGACATAGGCGACCGGCGAAGCGAAGTAGGATTGAACTTCTCGTCGTACCAACGCCCAGATGTTTGCCAACTTAGAGCTGCTCCCGGCTGATGGCACGCAGATAGACTTCTTCCAGGCTGATGCCGGAACGATGGAGCTCCAGCAGTCCCAACCCGCTGCCTACGACTTTCTCTGCGATCGTTCGCCTCAAGTCCCGTCCGTCCTCGACGTCGATCCGATAGGAGACCGCGTCCGCGCTGCCGCGAGCGGTTTGCTCGAACGACGTGATCCCATCGATCTCACCCAGTAACGTCTCGATGGCCTCCGGTGAGCCTTGAGCTACCAGCACGAGGCTGTCCGAACGCCGGAACTGTTCTTCCAGCCCCGACGGCGTGCCGTGTGCGACGAGCCGTCCGCCGTGAATGATGACGACACGGTCGCAAGTCATGGCCACTTCCGGGAGGATGTGCGTCGAAAGGATGACGGTGTGACTCCCACCCAGACCTCGAATGAGCTCGCGAGTGTCGTTGATCTGCTTGGGGTCCAGTCCTGCGGTGGGCTCGTCGAGGATGAGCACGGCGGGGTCGTGAACGATCGCTTGGGCGAGCCCGACCCGTTGTCGGTAGCCTTTGGAAAGCTGCGAGGTGAGCTTGCCGCGCACGTCTGTCAGGGAGCACTTCCGAAGCGCCTCGGCGACGCGATCCGCGCGCTCTTTTCTCGGCACGCCTTTGATCCGCGCGACGAACTCGACATAGTCGGAGACCGTCATTTCGGGGTAGAGGGGCGGAGTCTCGGGTAGATAGCCAATCGCTTTTTTCGCTTGGAGGGGTTGCTCGACGACGTCGAAGCCGGCGACTCTCACCGATCCACTCGTCGGCGGGAAGAACCCCGTCAGGACGCGCATGGTTGTCGTCTTCCCCGCGCCGTTGGGCCCAAGGAAACCCAGTACCTCGCCGGCCCCGACCGAAAAGCTCAGGTCCGAAACGGCGGTGAAGGTTCCGTACTCTTTGGTGACACTCTCGACTTCGATCACGCCTCTCGTCTTTCGGAATTTAGCGTGGAGTATAATCGATGCGATGACGCGAGAAACCAAGGTCGTCAAACCACGCGCGATGTGGGGTGCTTTGCTCGGTGCGTGCCTCGTTTCGTTGTCCGCGTGCTCGGGCTCGAGCGAAGAGCAAGTGGCGGCGCTCGAGATCGAAGATCTGGCCGCCTATTGGGCCGTAAAGGGTCAGGACGTCGAGCAGAACAACTACATCCATCCGGTGATCCGGTTCCGGGTCGTCAACCAAGGTTCCCTTCCCGTCGGATACGTGCAAGCGATGGCGGTGTTCAAGCGGGAGCTGTTCCCCGAAGAAGCTTGGGGAAACGCGTTCAGCTACTCGATCTCCGAGGAGCCTATCGAGCCTGGCGAATCCACTGACTTCATCACGATGCGATCCGACTCGAACTTCATCTCCAAGGACGCTCCGGACCAGATGTTTCTCAACGAGAAATGGGAGCAGATCAACGTCGAAGTCTTCCTTCGGGTGGGTCCATCGAATTGGCGGCTCGCGCAGGGTTTACCGATCCCTAAACAGATTGGTGCCCCAGGGCTCGATAAGTTTCTCAATCCAGAAGACCCCGAACAAATTCCATTACCTCAGTAGTTTACAGCCGCTCCTTGGGCTCCGACTAGGCGAATCTACCCAGCCTACCTGTGGAAATTCCGAGTTGATTTCCTCATAGCGGCGCAGTAGCCTCTGCCCGTTCAATTGAAAAGATTTTCCTGAGCATCGTAGGCCTCTGTAGAAGGTCTGCATGGTCGCACGACTCATATTTGGAGGCATCAAAATGGTTCTGGACGGGGGTCGTACCATGAATGATGTGGCGGGCACGGAGATCGACTCCGAGCGCGTCATGCAAGTTGGCGAGCGAATCCGAGAAGTTCGGAAGAGCAAGCGTATCCGTCAAAAAGTGCTCGCCCGGATGGTGGGTATCTCGCCGGGAGCCTTGACGAATTTCGAGAAAGGGCGCCGCCGGATCTCGCTCGATTGGCTGCACCGCATTGCGGAGGCGCTGGATACGCCCGTCGCGTATTTCCTCCCGGATGAGGACGACAAAACCCGAGCGACACCGGGCGACCCCCGGGAGCGTCGCCTCTTGAACGCGTGGCGAGAGCTGTCGCGAGCTGACGTGATCCGCGCCGACTATCTTCAGCTGATGGAGCACCTCGGACGTGCCAAAGGGCTCAAGAAGCGCCGAGCGTCGTCCTAGATAGTCGGAATCGTCGTCGCGCTAGTCGCCGACCTCGCCCCTCGCGCGGTCGCTTAGTCGGTGATTTCTCCGGAGAGCTCCGCAAAGCGTTCCAAATAGCGAGAGAGCTTGGCCCGCGCGTCTGCCGAAAGGTTGTCGAAGGACAGGCCCGCTCCAACGCATTGACTCTCTTCGTTGTTCTGCTGCCAAACGCAGGTCGCGCTCAGGCGACATTCGCCGATGCCCCAGGGTAGCAGTAGATAGAGGTCCCACCTCTCATCTTTTTCCGGCGGGTCGTTCATCGTCAACAACGCTCCGCCTAAACTCACATTCACCAAGTAGCCCTCTCGCACAGCGCCCTCTCGAGAGATCTCCGCGCGGATCATCGTAGGTGCCAGGGACACGCGAGCGTGCTCTCGCAGTTCAGCAACGGCCTTCGTCATCGTGTTCTCCTCTGTATTGAGTGTCTATAGAGGTCAAAGCAATAATCGAACCACTTCGGAGATACCCGGCGGAGGGGCGGGTAAGCCGTGGTGTCGGAAGCGCTTCGGAGTAGGGCTGCCCTTGCGCTCGGGCGTCGGGGGTGCCTCTTTCGAGGGGGAAACGCTACAGTCTTTCGCGCGGATCGAAAAGTTTTCGATGTTCATCTGCGGCGAAGCGATCCGTCATGCCTGCGATATAGTCGCAGGCGACCCGGTGGAGTCCGTCGTCGTCCACCCGGGCACGGATGTGCGGCGGGAGCTGCAGAGGGTTGCTCGTATAGCCCAAGAACAGCTCACGAATGACGCGCTTGGCCTTCTCCGCCATTCGGACGACCCGATAGTCCCGGTAGAGGTTGACGAAGAGATACTGCTTCAGCTGAGTTTTTTTCGCTTCGGTGGTGGTCGTGAAGCTCGAAAGGCGGTCGGGCTGCGACTTGACGTCCGCGGCGGTTCGGATGTCGTGCGCATCGAGCCGACGGCGAATCTCCTCGACGAGGTCCGTGATGAGCGTGCCGATGATCGCCCGGACGGTCATCTTCACGAGCAGCTTCGGCGTTTCGTTGGGATGGGCCTCACAACATTGGCCGAAATGCTCACGCCATAGCGCGAGCTCGTTGAGCGGCTCGAGCTGGAGGATCTTTGACGTGAGCCCGTCTTCCAGATCGTGGTTCGTATAAGCGATCTCGTCGGCGAGATCGACGAGCTGAGCCTCGAGCGTGGGCTGCGAGGCGTCCGCGAAAGGGCCGTCGGCATGCGCTCCGGGAGAATGCTTGAAAATCCCCTCCCGTACTTCGTGGGTCAGGTTGAGCCCTCGAAATCCGGGATAGCGCTTCTCCAAGTAGTCGACGATACGCAGGGCCTGCAGGTTGTGCTCGAACCCGCCATGTTCTTTCATGAGGCCGTTCATCTCGTCTTGTCCGGCGTGGCCGAACGGGGTGTGACCGAGGTCATGAGCCAACGTCACGGTCTCTGCCAAGTCCTCGTTCAGAAGGAGGCGTCTTGCGAGGGCCCGCGCGATCTGAGCCGCTTCCAGCGAATGCGTGAGCCGGGTTCGATAGTGGTCGCCTTCGTGGTTGACGAAGACCTGGGTCTTGTACTCGAGGCGGCGAAACGCCGTACTGTGGACGACTCGGTCGCGATCGCGTTGATAGGCCGTGCGATACGCGTGCTCGGGCTCTGGGTGCGCCCGGCCGCGTGAGGCCCGGCTGTACGCAGCGTAAGGCGCCAGTCGCTCGATCTCCTGGGCCTCGAAGTAACTACGATCCGGCTTTTCCACCGCCATAGGCACCCCTCCCATAACCATGCTATCAGAGCCCCGGAAAGAAAAAGAGCCGGGCCTCGAAGAGGACCGGCTCCTTTCCGTGCCTACGATAGGAGGGAGCTCGGACTTTCGAGCCAGGCCCTTTCCCGTCTCGAAAGCATCCGGTTTGTAGACAACTACAGCGTTAGCAAGTCGTGTGCCATTCACCACAGGTCCGAGACTTCCTTCTAAGTACAAGTAAAATAAAGCAGTTGCTGGCCAGGAACCCTCCCTCTTCTCGGAGGGCGAGTGTAAATCTTCTTTCCTTCGTCCGAAGAATCTTGGCGTTTCGCTGACGGTGTCGGGATCTCCGACCTGCGTGGGCAGGGGAGAGCCCTCATTGGGCTTTTCACCACGGGTCGGTGAACGTAAAGCGGGCGGGCAACTCGTTCTCCCCGGCCGGTTTACGGAAGAGCTCCGACCGGGTTCGGGCTCTCGCGAGAGAGGACCGCCTTGAAAAGCCCCCACGCTCCGCGGCTCGCTCGCGTGAGTCTGTCGCATAACTCTATTATTTGCTTCTATTTGAAAAAATGGGGCGATTGGAACGGCGCTTGCTATACCCCTTCGCATACGAGCGAGCTGCGATCGCACCCCCGATCGAGCGCCGGCTCGCATGGGGGGGTCGATGCGTACGCGCGCGGACATTCAGGGGCGATGGAGCCACGGGTTTTCGTTGATCGAGGTCCTAGTGGCATTGCTCGTTTCAATGGTGGTGATGTCCGCAGTGTTCATGCTCTTGGCGAAGGGTCAGGAAAGCTTCCAAAGGGAGCCGGAAGTGGTGGACGTCACCGCGAACGCTCGCGCCGCGCTCGACCGCATTAGTCGTGAGCTCACGATCGCGGGTTTTCAGACCCCGGCGAGCCTGCCCGTTTTCTGGCAAGACGGCGGCGGCGTCGATCCTGATGTGCTGACGGTCGTGTACGGCGATCCGAACTTCCCGGTGGCGCGTCCGCGGCCCTGCGTCAGCGGCCCCGTCACGCGGCGACAGACACCGACGGGCAAGGCGAAGTTCGGCCCCATGCCGGTTCTCTCACGCGCCTTTCAGGAGAGACGTCGCAGCTCGGAAGGCGAGCAGAGACGTCGGCGGGGAGGAGGGTCTCGTGCCGAGGGCGATGGCACTGGCGAGTCTGGCGGGAGCGCCGCCGTCGGAGTGCCGTGCGGAGAGGTGGGGTCGAGCTCCACCTTCGCGCTCGACCCGTGGTCGGTCCAACCACAGCCCATCGACTTCGAAGCGACGTTTCCGGTGGGGACGAAGCTCATGGCGATTCAAGGACCCAAAATCGAGGACACGAGCTGCGACGAGATACCGCCCGCGATCGTGAGCTTGACCGTGTTGAGCGAGCCCGCCTGTACCGGCCCGACGGCGCGGGGATCGGCGGCGCAGTGCGATACTCTTCGTCTCGACTACGCCTTCGGAGGACCGCTTGCGGGCGTTACGCTGCCCCGTGGTTTCGACAACGCTGTCGACCTGAGCTGTGCCGTGGTCGGCGCCTTTCACGTCGTGCAGTATCGGATCGACCCTCCGCCCGACAGCGCCCGACCGGCGCTACAGCGACGCGACTTGCTGCTGAGCCCCGTTTGGGAGCCGCTAGCGGAGAACATCGAGAACCTTCAAATTCAATACGTGCAAGGGCCGGGCGGTTTCGAAGACGAGCCCTCCCGCGTTCCCATGGGATTCGACCCGGATACCTTCGTGACTCGAGTTCATTTGAGTGTCTCGGCGCGAAGCGCCAAAACCGGTCTGGCGGGAAGCACGGCCGGCGTCTTCGCGGCCGGTGACGCGCATCTCAGACGCACGTTCTCGACCACGGTGAGCCTACGGAATCAGTTGACCCAAGCTCAGGACAAAGCCGCGCGACTCGGACGAACCAGCTGGAACTAGCCACGTGCTCAGTCGTACTTCCAGCTGGAACTAGCCACGTGCTCAGTCGAACTTCCAGCTGGAACTAAGAGATTATTGCCTGGGCGCGTAGTAGCCGAGCTTCGTGCGCACCAGCAAGTCCGGGTAGTTCGTCTGCACGACCACCCGTCGCCACGAGCCGTCGCGTTTGGGATTGTTGGATACGTAGCCGATGTTGTACTGGCTCTTGAGCTCGGTCGCGATGCGGGCGTAGACGGAGTCGAGCTCCGCGAGCTGGCCGGGAAAAAACCACTGACCACCGGTCTCCTCCGCGAGCTTTTTCAGGACGAACTCTGCCTCCGAAAAGGCGCGCGTGCGGCGCCCGCTTTGCTGCCGCAAAGAGATCGTGTAGATGGTGACGTCCGTCTCTTTGGCGAGCTCCATGACACGCTCGAAGGTGACGAGAGAGCTCGTGTCCTCGCCGTCGGAAAGCACGACGATGGCTTGGCGCCGGATGTCTTGCCGTCTTCGGCTCAGGCTCTTCAATGAGATGTAGAGGGCGTTGTAGAGCTGGGTGGTGCCACCCGCTTGGGTCATGCGGATCGCGCGGTTCAACTTCTCGATGTCGGCGGTGAACGGCTGGAGCACGTGCGGCTTGCTTCCGAACTCCACGATCTCCGTGAGGTCGTCATCTTTCATCTCGCCCACGAAGTTGACGGCCGCCTCCTGAGCGAACCCCATCTTCTCGTCCATACTCGCGCTGGTGTCGAGCAAGAGGACCATCCTGATGGGAAGATCTTCTTGAGAGAACACCGAAACCTCTTGCGCGATCCCGTCTTCGAAGAGAGAGAAATCGTCTTCCAGCAGATCCGTGATGAACCGATTTCGGGTGTCGGTGACGGTCACGTTGAGGGAAATGAGGTCGACCGTGACTCTGAACTGGTAGCGGCCGCTCGGATCCTGGGCCAGTGCCTGCACCGCCATGAATACGACGGGAAGCGTGACGAAACCGATGATGAGGGAGAGCCTTCGCATGCGACTGAGACTTCCAATATAGCCTTATACTTCTTTCATGGCGAACGAGAAACGAGCCGCGATCGTGACGATTAGCGACGGGGTCTTCGCCGGCTCACGGGAGGACCTCTCGGGAGCGGTGGCTGCGTCGGAGCTCGAGCGCATCGGATTGAAGGTCTCCACGCGATCGGTCGTGCCGGACGACGTGGACCGGATCGTCACGGAGGTGCGTAGTTTCACGCAGGCCGAAGAGGTCGATCTCATCGTGTGCACCGGGGGGACGGGGCTCGGTCCGCGGGACGTCACGCCGGAAGCCATTCGCCCGATCCTGGACCGTGAGCTCCCGGGCTACGGAGAGCTGCTACGAGCCGATGGTTTGCGCCACACGCCGATGGCGGTGCTCTCGCGAAGTCTCGCGGGCACGGTGGGCCGGGTACTCGTGCTGTGTCTGCCAGGGAGCCCCAAGGCGGTCCGTGAAGGCCTCGGCGCCCTTGCCGCAACGCTGCCCCACGCGCTCGACTTACTCTCCGGAAAGACGCGCCACGCGGAGGGCGGGAACCCGTGAGGAATGGTTGTCAGCCCTCCTGACAGGGGGTACCATAGGGACGTGCGTCCTGGATCCTCTCCACCACTCGACGACGCGGAAGCGCCGAACATGGCGACTCCCTCCAGGCGACGGTATCGAAGAGTCGACTCGCGAGGGCGTTGTTTCGCGCAGATGGGGAGCGGCTGGGAAGGTTCGATCGTGGACTTGAGCGTCGGCGGCATGATGATGCGGCTGAAGAAAAAGCTCACCCCGGGCTCGACCTATGTCGTCAAGCTCTTTCTCGAGGAGAAAGTCGCGATCGTCGAGGCTCGGGTCGTACGCGCCGTCGAGAGCGAACAGGACCGTGAATGCGAGGTCGGGCTGCAGTTCACCGCCGTCCCCATGGATGACGCCGCGGTGCTGCGCGGGTTCGTGAATGGTTAGCCCGATCGGCAGTTTTTCTTGCGCCGCGCGCAACTCGTGTTAAAATCACGGGTTGCGATATTCCAACGAGCGGTTGACGGATGAAAAAATCTGAGCTGACACAGCACAAAAAAGCGCTTCTGGCGAAGAAGCAAGACCTGGAAAACTCGATTGGCAAGGGCGTCCTCACGGGTAGCCCCGGAACGGACGGCCACGGGGATTTTGCGGATCGCTCCGCCGCGGCAAACGAGGAAGAGATCAGCATTCAGCTGAAGCAGACCGATGCGAAGCTCCTCCGCGCGATAGAGAGCGCGCTCGCCCGGGTGGAAAGCGGTGCCTACGGGATCTGTACCGACTGCGAGGAAGAGATTTCTCCCGCTCGGCTCAAGGCGGTTCCGTGGACCAAGGTCTGCATCAACTGCAAAGAAAAGCAGTATTCTTGAGTCCTTCGCGGTCCGTCGGTGCGAGACGGGCTGCCGATTCGAGGCGTTCTCCTCACGCGAGGCGATCTTGGACCTAGGTCTCGACGGCAAAGTCGCGCTCGTCGCGGGTGGAAGCCGCGGCCTCGGCCGAGCGGTGGCCTCGACGCTAGCCGCGGAAGGTGCAGAGATAGCGCTGGCGGCGCGGGACCCGGAGACGTTATCCCGGACGGCCGAAGAGCTGAAACGATCCTACGGGCGTGACGTGCTCACCGTGCCGACCGACGTGACGGACGAGCAGGCCGTGGAGCGTCTCGTCGATCAGACTCGAGCACGATTCGGGCGGATCGACGTGCTCATCGCCAATAGCGGCGGGCCCAAAGCGAGCTCGTTCGAGACGACCGCAGTGGCGGATTGGGAGCAGGGG
>JAJCXL010000028.1 GCA_029263435.1 Acidobacteriota bacterium
TGCTGAGCTGGGCGACCAGCTCTCTCATCGAAGACGGGCGCTCCAAAGGCGACATCTATCAAGGTGTCACTCTCGAAGTGTTCGGCGAGGGGTGGTCCGAAGGACCGTTGACGGAAGAGATGAAGGCCGACGTGAAGGCCCAACAAGGCGACATTCAGTACGACATCGAATGGACGAGCCTGGGCGACTACATGGAGTATCTGGAGTCCAAGGGCGTCTCTCCCAACATCGCTTCTTTCGTGGGCGCGACGACGGTCCGCATCCACGAGCTCGGAGAAGAGAATCGGCCGCCGACGACGGAAGAGCTCACCCGCATGCGCCGGCTCGTCCGAGAGGCGATGGAAGAGGGCGCGATGGGCCTAGGCTCCTCTTTGATCTACGCTCCCGCCTTCTATGCGAAGACGGATGAGCTCGTCGAGCTCGCCAAAGTCGTCTCGGAATATGACGGCATGTACATCTCGCACATGAGAAGCGAAGGCAACCAGCTACTCGAAGCGGTGGACGAGCTGTTGACGATCGCGAGACAAGCCGACGTCGACGCCGAGATCTATCACTTGAAGGCCGGCGGCCAATCGAACTGGAGCAAGATGGATGAGGTGATCACGAAGGTCGAAGCGGCCCGAGCGGAGGGGCTTCACATCACGGCGGATATGTACAACTACACCGCCGGCTCGACCGGCTTGGACGCCGCCATGCCTCCTGCGATCCAGGAAGGCGGATACGAAGCGTGGAAACGCCGGCTTCAAGATCCCAACTTGCGCCCCGAGATCCTCCAGGCGATGACCACTCCGACGAACGATTGGGAGAATCTCTTTCTCGCGGCCGGAGCGGAAGGGACCCTTCTCGTCGGGTTCAAGAACGACGCGCTGAAACCGTTGACGGGCAAGACCCTGGCGGAGGTCGCATCCGAGCGTGGCATCTCCCCCGCCGAGACAGCGATCGATCTCGTGATCGAAGACGGCTCTCGGGTGCAAGTCGTTTACTTCCTCATGTCGGAGGAGAATGTGAAAAAGCAGCTGGCGCTCCCCTGGGTGTCGTTTTGCTCCGATGCCCAATCGATGGCCCCGGAAGGCGTTTTCCTGAAATCGAGCACTCATCCGAGAGCCTATGGAAACTTCGCGCGGGTCCTCGGCAAGTACGTGCGTGAAGAGAACGTCGTTCCGCTGGAAGAAGCGATCCGAAAGTTGAGCTCGCTTCCCCTGGAGAACCTCAAGGTGAGGGAACGCGGTCGGCTCGAGCCGGGATACTTCGCCGACGTGGTCGCTTTCGATCCCAATGAGGTGCAAGACCACGCGACCTACGAAGAGCCTCATCAGCTCGCCACCGGAATGCACCACGTCTTCGTCAACGGCGTCGCGGTGCTCGAAGACGGGGAGCACACCGGTGCGACTCCCGGGCGCTTCGTTCGAGGGCCCGGCTACAAGGAGCCGTGATGCGGGGCGGGCTCGAGCCACTGGAGTCGAGCGACGCCCAAAGCTGCACGTTTTTTCGACACCCGCCGGCAGGGCTGCGAGCCATTCTCGTGATCGACAACACCGCGCTCGGCCCCGCGGCGGGCGGGATCCGAACGTGGCGGTACCCGAGCTCGAAAGATGCGCTGGTGGACGCGTTCGCGCTCGCTCGAGCGATGTCTCTCAAGTGCGCCCTCGCGGGCCTGGACGCGGGGGGCGGCAAGATGGTCGTGCTCGACGATACCAAGCTCGATCGGTCGCCGGCGTTCGAGTGGCTCGGACGGCGCGTCGAGGAGCTCGGGGGATCGTTTCGTACTGCCGGCGACCTCGGCACGCATGCCGAGGATCTCCAGGCGATGGCGCGGACGACGCGCTACGTCCACCAAGACGAGGGCGACCTCACCGGAGCCGTCGGCGAGACCGTCCACCGTTCGATGGAAGCGTGCGCCGGCTTGCACGGCCACGGGTCACTCGCGGGGCTCTCCGTCGCGATTCAAGGGTGTGGGAACATCGGCGCGGCGGTCGCCCATCGACTCGCCATCGCGAAGGTCCGGCTCGTCTTCGCGGATTCCGACGAAGACAAAGCGCGGCACCTCGCCGCGAAGCTCGGTGGCGAGTGCGTCCCGCCTGACGCGATCCTCTCTGCCCATGTCGATATCCTTTCGCCTTGTGCCAAAGGAGGCGTGCTCGATCGCACCACGGCGCAAAGGGTTTCCGCGTGGGCCGTTTGCGGCGGAGCCAATAACATCCTCGCGACGGATGATGTGGAGGACGCGCTGAGAGCGCGACAGATCACTTTCGTGCCCGACGTCTTGTCGTCTTCCGGTGCCGTCATCGCCGGGATAGCGAGGACCGTCATGAACGTCCCTGACGTGACACCGCTCCTCGCGCGGGTGGGTGACACCGCGACCGAAGTTCTAAAACTCGCCCGCGAGCGGAACCTACGTGCCACGGCCGTTGCGCTCGAGCTCGCCAGTGCCCGCATTGCCGCGGCTTCGCCTGGGACGAGAAGAAGAAGCGCTCCTCCCTAGTGGATGACGGGAGAGTCGGCGGCGGAGGCCCCGAGGAGACGACGAGCCTCCTCGCACCAGGCCACGACATCGGCCGGACTCGGGGTTTCTCCTGCTTCGAGCATCTGGGCTTGGAGGCTGGGTCCCGGCTTCGAAAAACGCTCACGCTGAGAGCTCCACGCGGGTT
>JAJCXL010000029.1 GCA_029263435.1 Acidobacteriota bacterium
CGAGGATGGTTTCGCTGGGACACGGTGCGAGAGACCATCGACGCTCACGAGACCAGTCGGGAGGACCACACGGACCATCTGTCCGCCCTAATGAATCTCGAGATTTGGAGCCGATTGTTCTTGGATCGACAAACACCTGAGGACGTCGCCTCCGGACTCAGTCAAGGAGACACGAGTGGAAATTCTCTACGTGTGCCATCGCTTACCGTTTCCTCCTAAGCGCGGCGGCAAGATCCGACCCTTCAACATGATCCGCCACTTGAGCGGACGCCATCGAGTGACCGTCGCGTCTCTGGCGCGTTCGGAGAGCGAAGCTTTCGAAGGCAAGGGGCTAGAGGAATATGCCGACGTCTTGGTGGGACACGTATCCGAGCCATGGCAAACGCTGAGAATGGTGGGGAGGCTTCCGACCCGGACGCCGTCTTCGATGGGCTATTTCTACAGCGGAGAGCTGTTCGAGAAAGTGACGCAGGCGGTACGAGAGCGGCGCTTCGATCTCATCTTCGTGCACTGCTCGTCCGTCGCCCAGTACGTCTCGGACATCGTCGGAATCCCGAAAGTGCTCGACTTCGGAGACATGGACTCCCAGAAATGGCTCGTCTATTCGCAGGTCAAGAAGTGGCCCCTCAGTATGGGATATCTCGTCGAAGGCACGAAGCTCGAGCAAGAGGAGCGACGCCTCGCGCGCCAGTTCGACATGTGCACCTGCACGACAAAAAAAGAGCTGGAGACTCTGAATGCCTACGAGACCGGGGTGAGCTCGGATTGGTTTCCCAACGGCGTCGATGCGGAGTTCTTCAAACCGGACGACGTCCCCTACGATAGCGATCTGATCAGCTTCGTGGGACGGATGGACTATTACCCGAACCAGAAGTGCATGATGGATTTTTGCGGAGAGGTCTTTCCGAAGATCTTGCAGCGCCGCCCGGACACCAAGCTCGTGATCGTCGGCGCCAACCCTTCCAAGGCCATTCGCGAGCTCGGCGCCCACCCGTCGGTGACCGTCACCGGTTCCGTTCCCGACGTGCGCCCCTACGTGCGCAAGTCGGCCCTCATGATCGCGCCTCTGACCATCGCTCGCGGCACCCAGAACAAAATCTTGGAGTCGATGGCAATGGGAGTGCCGACCGTCACCAGTGCCGTCGCCGCCGACGGCGTCGATGCCGTACCCGGAGAGCACTTGCTCGTGGGGAAAGACGTTTCCGACTATGTCGACAAGATCTCTAGACTTCTGGACCAACCCGAAGAGCGACGTCGATTCTCAGAGAGCGGACGCAAGCGGATGCTATCCAACCACGACTGGTCTCATTCCATGACGCGAATGGACGGGATCATCGATCGGGTCCTGGAGAACTTCCACCGGACCACGAACTCGAACCAGCGAGTGAGCTGAAAGGAGCACAATGAAGGTCAGTATTTTCGGTTTGGGCTATGTCGGTGCCGTTTCGACCGCATGTCTCGCGAATGACGGTCATGACGTCATCGGCGTCGATGTCGACCCGAGCAAGCTCGAAATGTTTCGCGCGGGTACGTCTCCCATCGTGGAAGAGGGCATGCCGGAGCTCGTCCGCAAGGTCGTCGAGTCCGGGAAGGTAACCGCCACCAACGACGTCTCGCAGGCCGTCGCGGATTCGCGCCTCTCCTTCATTTGCGTCGGGACACCGTCGAGGTCGAACGGAAGCCAGGATCTGAGCGCCATCGAGCGCGTGTGCGAACAAATCGGTGAAGCGATCAAGAGCAAATCGGATCCTCACGTCGTGGTGGTTCGCTCGACCGTCTCCCCCGGCACGGTGGAAGACGTGTTGTGCCCCTTGTTGGAAAAATTCTCAGGCAAGAAGAACGGCGAAGGTTTCGATGTTTGCTTCATGCCGGAGTTTCTCCGGGAAGGCACCTCCATCCGCGACTTCTACGATCCTCCATACACCGTGATTGGCTCGACATCCGAACGGGCCACGGCGGTCGTGAAAGAGCTATTGGCCAAGATCGACTCTCCGTTTCACATCACCAACATCCGCACTGCGGAGATGCTGAAATACAGCGCGAACGTCTTTCACGCGACCAAGATCACTTTCGCCAACGAGATGGGTCGATTGTGCAAGGCCTACGGCGTCGACAGCCATGAGGTCATGGAGCTGTTTTGCCAAGACACGGCGCTCAACATATCCACCGCCTATCTCAAGCCCGGGTTCGCTTACGGCGGGTCCTGTCTCCCCAAAGATCTGCGGGCGTTGTTGCACATGGCGAAGACCCGCGACGTCGAGCTTCCCATGCTCGCCTCGGTCGCCGCCAGCAACACGACCCACATCCAAACCGCCATGGACGCGGTCGTCGGGAACGGAAGGCGCAACGTCGGCATGATCGGGCTCAGCTTCAAGAGTGGTACCGATGACTTGCGTGAAAGCCCGTTGGTGAGCCTCGCGGAGCACTTCATCGGCAAAGGGCTCACCCTTTCGATCTATGACCAGGAGGTCAACCTCGCTCGGTTGATGGGATCGAACAAAAAGTTCATCGAGACGAGCATTCCGCATATCGCTGAGCTCATGACCTCCGATTGTCGGGAGCTCATCAAGAACGCCGAGATCTTGGTCGTCGGGATCAAAGACAAAGACGTCATCGAGATGCTGCACGAAGAAACGCAGTCCGATCAGGTCATCCTCGATCTCGTCAACATTCCCGATCGGCACAAGCTCGCGGGCCAATACAGTGGCGTATGCTGGTAGCGTGAGACAGCGATTCGAGCTTCCGACAAGAGTCCAGCGACACAGGCGATGAACGACACCCTGAAAGCGCTCAGCAGCAAACTGCCGGCAAAAGTCCAGCAAGAGCTCAAGAGGCGTCACTTCGCCCGGCAGATCCGCAAAGGGACCTTCGCCACCGACGAGGCGGAGTTCGCGATGCTGCCAAAGTGGGTGACAGCGGGAGACTGGGTGCTCGACATCGGGGCAAATATCGGCCACTACACGCGCAAGCTCTCGGACCTCGTCGGCGCCTCCGGACGGGTTCTCTCATTCGAGCCGGTGCCGGAGACGTTCGAGCTGTTGACCGCGAATGTCGCTTTGTTCCCGCTCAGGAACGTGACTCTCGTGAACATGGCGGCGTCGAGAACGACACAGCTGCTCGGAATGAGCGTTCCGAAGTTCGAGACCGGACTCGACAACTACTACATGGCTCACCTCACCGAGGACGGCGGCGGTACCTTTCAAGTCCTCTGCGCACCTATCGACAACCTCGGCCTGCCACCGATCCGGCTAGTCAAGATCGACGCGGAGGGCCACGAGTACGAAGTACTCAACGGCATGACGCAGATCTTGGAAAGAGACCACCCAGTGCTCATCGTGGAAGACAGTGGAAAAGATACACCGGCGCTGCTCGCATCATTCGGCTACCACTCGAGCCAAGAGCCGGGCTCGTCGAACACCATCTTCGAGCACCCCGGCAGCTCAGGGCACCACTAAGGCCGGGATCAGAAGCTATCCACCGGTGACGGTGACGCGGGTGAACCTCGTCGTTCGGACGATGCTTTCGATATACCGGAATCCGAGCTTCTCGATGACGTGACGCGACGGCCCATTGTCCGCGAGCACGGAGATGTAGACCCATGTCGGCGGCGACTCTCTGGTGGCCACGTCGTGGAGCATTTGCGTGAGTGTCTTCTGATAGAACTTGCGCCCTCGACTCAGCGGATGAGTGAAGAAGTCATACAAGACCGCGCCTGGCTCAGGGTATTCGTAGCGTGAGCCCACCTCAGTGAAGAATGACGCGCTTCGCTCCGAGCTCAGCCACCCGTAGTGAACCAGCGTGTCCTCGTCGCAGACGCTGTACACGATGCCACCGTGACTCAATCTCTGTGCCGCGTCGGCCAGAAAATCCATCCTCGTCGACCACGCCACACTCGCGTCGTATCGGGTGATGTGAGACAACTCGTTGATGCTCCCGACTTGCTCCGGGGACGCCTCTGCGACTTCCGCGACCGGAAACCGGTAGATCCGATACTCGATACGGTCCCAAACGGAGCGCTTCACTTTACTCGCGAGCTTCGAGGGGGTCGCGCGTCGTGCCATCGCCACCCCTTCTCGCAGTTGATCCGGGGTCAGACCGAACAATCCGAGAGCCTTCTTCAATGTGTCGAGGCGGCGTTGTGCGCGCTCGATCCGGCTTAGCTCGTTCGGGTCGCACCAATAGGTGAGCTCGTAGACCTCTTGAAACTCCGTCGCGAATCGATCTTTCCATGCGTCACCACCGGGCGTCAGATCGAGATGGGTGATGCCTTCCTCGGCGAGCTCCTCCGCGAAAAGATAAATGTGCAGCTTGGAAGCCGAGTGATCGGAGACTCTCGGATCATGAGCCACAATCGCGTTCGCGAGCGCTCCTCGGATCCTCACGCCGAAGAAAGCTGCGATCGGCACGTCATCCAAAGTCAGCAGGCTTACCGCGACGTCGTCCGGATGTTCCAAGAGCCATCGTCGATGGAACTCACGCTTATGTCCGTCCTCCAAGAAAGGACAGGTATCGTTCTGAGCGCCTTGACGCAAATCGTAAGCGGCAAAGGCTCGATCCATGTAACGATCGAAGTCGTCAGCATCGACGACTCGCTTCAGCTCCAGATCGCCCAATCGCTTGAGCCTATTCAGCTTGGACCGATTGCTCTTCTTCTTGAGGGTCGCTTTGATGGCGTCGATGTCCATCGCGAGCAACGGTCGGCGGTGAACGCGCAGCCGAGCGTTCGCGCGGCCTCTCGCGAAGGCCTGCAACGCATCCGCCTCGTGGCCCGGCAGTACGTATTTCATTCGGACCGTCGCCCGTGGATAGGTCTCGCTCAGCAACTCGACGGCAAGAGAAAAAAACTCGCTCGAGCTCTCGGCCCCGCAGAGCCATCCTTGATACTCAGCTTGATAGCTGCCGATGCCCGTAATCTCAAGCCCCTGGCGAGCCAGCGGCCAAACGGCCAAGAGATCTCCCGCGCCGTCTCTCGCAACCACCACGACGATGTCATATTCATCCTGGTAGCACTCGGTCCACACTCGAAAGAAACCTGGAGAGAGGTAGGGGAGCGCACCTTCAGCTTGATCGTAGAGCGCCTGCCATCCGGCCACGATGTCTCGCAACGCGATGTCGGACTCCCCGGTGATCGTGATCAGTTCGACGTTCAGCCTCGTCTCCCCTTTCCTTCTCGCCCGTGGAATCACGTTACACTAAATCCATGCGATCGAGCGGCTCGTCCTGGTGCGGATGCGAAGTGTTGCGCCGGCGATGAAGCGTACTCTCTTGTCCCTTTGCCGAGCGTTGGGAGTGTTTCGTCTCTGTCGAGCACTCACCAAGCATCGGCTGCGTATCCTCTGCTATCACGGCTTCTCCCTCGACGACGAACACCTCTTCAAGCCCAAGCTCTTCATGCAGCCGTCCACCTTCAGGGCCCGATTGGACTTTCTCGAGCGTCATCATTACCGGATCGTCAGCCTCGACGAAGGTCTCGACGCGCTCGAGAGCGGACGACTCGATGAAAGCGTCGTGCTCACTCTCGATGACGGCTGGGTCGGGGTCGCCGAGCACGGAGCGCCCGAGCTAAGTCGTCGCGGCATTCCCTCGACGCTGTATTTGACGAGCTATTACGCCAAGCACCAAAACCCGGTGTTTCGCGTCGCGATGCAATATGCCTTCTGGAAGACGACGAAGACCGTCGGAGACTTCTCCGGCCTTTGTGACGGAGTCGGATCCAGCGAATCGCTGAGCGGCGCCAATACGGAAAGAGTGCTGTGGAAGCTGATCGACCACGGAGAGGACGTCCTGGACGAAGCAGGTAGAAACGAGCTGCTCGCAGCCGTCTCGGCGCGTCTCGAGGTCGATCCTCGACGTTTCACTCACAAACGCATGTTCGGTCTCGTGTCTACCGAGCAAGCCGCGGCACTGATGCGAGAGGGGATGGACATTCAGCTTCACACCCATCGGCACCGCTCCCCCGAGGATCCCACGGAAATGGACGATGAGATCACCCGGAACCGAGAGATCGTTTCAGAGGTCACTGGCGATGCCCGTCAACACTTCTGTTACCCCAGTGGTGAGTGGCGCTACGCTCAGCTCGCGCAATTGGCAGCCCTCGATATCCGCTCCGCGACGACTTGCGATCCTGGGTCGAATCCAATCGGATCGAACCCTTTGGCGTTGAAACGGTTTCTGGATAGCGAAACATTCAGCGAGCTCGAGTTCGAAGCGGAGATCAGTGGCTTCAAAGACGTCCTGCGGGAGATGAAATCCCGCATTCGCGGGTCCGCATCATGACCGCGGATCTCCTTCGCCTCGACTCAAGAATCGTCATCGACGAGGTCCCTCATGAGGTCGCCATAGCTGCCTCGTTCGCGAACGAGCCGAGCGCGACCCTTCGCGATGAGCACTTCCGGGGGCGTCGTATGGCTCAAAAAGCCGAGCGGGCTAGCGGCTCGCGCATAAGCGCCGGATTGGAACACCCCCACCAAGTCGCCCACCTTCACCGAAGGTAACGGGAGCTTGCGCGCCAGGG
>JAJCXL010000030.1 GCA_029263435.1 Acidobacteriota bacterium
ATTCGTGAACCCTGAATGAAAGCCCACAGTCTGTGGCCCTGCGCGCTCGTCATAGCAATTGCGATACCGGCAGCCAGGCCACCGAGCACCAGTAGTACGCGTAACGGCAACGACCACTCGAGGTAGTAGTAATAGCCGTAAAGGCCACCCACGAGCACGCCCGCCGCAATTAGTAGCTTGATGATGTCGAGAACGCCCGACTGGCTTTCTTCCTGAATTGTTGCTGCCACTTTTTAACTTCCTACTCGAGGTTGCTTACAACCTGCTCAAGATACTCCTGGCAATTCTGCCAACGTACCTGACTTCGCAGACCACCCGATCAGCACCGGGGGCCTTCTACAATTAAATGCGATACCGCCAATCCTTGGCACCTCACACTTACTAACTTGGCAGGCCAGGAGGGAATCGAACCCCCAACCTGCGGTTTTGGAGACCGCCGCTCTGCCAATTGAGCTACTGGCCTAGTTCGTAAGAACGCCTTCCTCTTCCTCTAGCACGGTGTGCATTACCTGTACAACCGCTTAAAACAATCGCCCTTCCACCACCACCTGGTTGCGCTGCCTAATACCGCTGTCTACCACGTGGTCGCACTTCCTTACACCGCTGTCGCTCGCAGGGCGAGCTCCTACGATGCCTTAGCGTTCTTTTCCTACTCTAAAATCTTTGCGACCACACCTGCACCTACCGTTCGGCCACCCTCACGGATAGCAAAGCGCAGACCAACTTCCATCGCAATCGGTGCAATCAGGTCTACAACCATCTGCACATTGTCGCCCGGCATTACCATCTCGGTGTCCTCCGGCAACTCGCACGCACCCGTTACATCCGTCGTACGGAAGTAAAACTGCGGACGATAACCCTTGAAAAACGGCGTATGTCGACCACCCTCTTCCTTGGTCAGAATGTAAACCTCTGCCTCAAACTTCGTGTGCGGCGTAATCGAGCCCGGCTTGGCCAGTACCTGGCCGCGCTCAACCTCTTCTCGCTTCGTGCCGCGAAGCAATACACCCACGTTGTCGCCCGCCATGCCCTGGTCAAGCAACTTGCGGAACATCTCAACTCCCGTGCAGGTCGTCTTCTCGGTATCCTTGATACCAACAATCTCGATCTCATCACCCACGTTGACCACGCCACGCTCAATACGTCCCGTCACAACCGTGCCACGACCGGAAATCGAGAATACGTCCTCAACCGGCATCAGGAAATCTCCGTCAATCGCACGCTCAGGCTCAGGAATGTAACTGTCCATCGCCTCAATCAGCTTGATGATCGAGGGAATACCAATATCACTCGTATCACCCTCAAATGCCTTCAGCGCAGAGCCGGTAATAATCGGTGTGTCATCACCCGGGAACTCATAGGTAGACAGAAGATCACGAACCTCCATCTCAACAAGCTCCAAAAGCTCTTCATCATCGACCTGGTCTGCCTTGTTCAGGTAAACCACGATGTAAGGAACGCCTACCTGGCGCGCCAGCAGTATGTGCTCGCGCGTCTGCGGCATCGGACCATCCGCTGCCGAACAGACCAGAATCGCTCCGTCCATCTGCGCCGCACCCGTGATCATGTTCTTCACGTAGTCAGCATGCCCCGGACAGTCAACGTGAGCGTAGTGACGGTTGTCACTCTCGTACTCAACATGTGCCGTCGCAATCGTAATGCCGCGCTCTTTCTCTTCCGGCGCATTATCGATCTGATCGTAGCCCTTAACCTCTCCACCATGTTTCTCAGCCATCACCTTCGTCAGTGCCGCCGTCAACGTCGTCTTTCCATGATCTACGTGACCTATCGTGCCTACATTTACGTGTGGCTTGTTTCTCTCAAACTTTTCTTTGGACATGGCTAAATTCCGATTCTGTTCCTGTGGTTAGAGTTAATTGTCTAGCTGGCTTTTTTCATCACCGTGTCCGCAACATTCTGCGGTACTTCGGCGTATTTTTCGAATTCCATTGAGTACGTTGCACGACCCTGGCTCATCGAGCGAAGGTCGGTCGCATAACCAAACATCTCGGCCAACGGCACCTCTGCACGAATAATCTTACCCGATGGCGAGTCATCCATTCCCTGCGGCAATCCGCGGCGCCGATTGAGGTCACCCATGACGTCGCCCATATATTCTTCCGGTGTCACTGCCTCGACTTTCATGATCGGTTCGAGCAATACCGGTCTTGCCTTCTGCGCACCTTCCCTGAAACCCATGGAACCCGCGATCTTGAAGGCCATTTCGCTGGAGTCTACATCATGATACGAGCCGTCATACAACGTAACCTTGCAATCAACGACCGGATAGCCGGCGATTACGCCATTTTCCATCTGCTCTTTGACACCTTTATCAACGGCGCCAATATACTCTTTCGGCACAACGCCGCCGACAATTGCATTGACGAATTCATAACCCGAGCCAGCTTCCTGCGGCTCAATGCGCAGGTACACATGACCGTATTGCCCACGGCCGCCTGACTGGCGAACAAACTTTCCTTCCTGTTCAACCGACTTGCGAATCGTTTCGCGATAGGCAACCTGCGGTTTGCCGACGTTGGCTTCGACATTGAATTCGCGCTTCATGCGATCGACGATGATGTCGAGATGCAATTCGCCCATTCCGGATATGATCGTCTGCCCGGATTCCTCATCGGTAGCCACACGAAAAGACGGATCCTCTTTCGCAAGTTTCTGCAATGCGATACCCATCTTTTCCTGGTCGACCTTGGTTCTCGGCTCAACAGCAACTGCAATTACCGGCTCCGGAAATTCCATGCGCTCAAGCGTAATAATATTTTTCAGGTCTGACAGCGTGTCACCCGTGGTTACATCTTTCAGGCCTACTGCCGCAGCAATGTCCCCTGCGCGCACTTCCTTGATCTCCTTTCGATCATTGGAATGCATCTGCAAAATTCGACCAATGCGTTCACGCTTGCCTTTAACCGGGTTGTAAATCGTATCGCCCGAATTCAGGACGCCCGAATACACTCGGAAAAAGGTCAGGTTGCCGACGAACGGGTCAGTCGCAATCTTGAATGCGAGCGCCGCAAACGGGGCGTTGTCATCCGCACCACGCTCGCCCTCGGAATCATCATCAAGAATACCTTTAATAGGCGGCACGTCGACCGGCGACGGCATGTAATCAATAACGGCATCAAGCATGGCCTGGACACCCTTATTCTTAAAAGCGGAGCCACACATCGTCACGACGACCTCACCGGCCAGTGTACGTGCGCGCAATCCCTGGCGAATTTCCTCATCGCTAAGCGCACTGTCCTCGAAAAACTTCTCCATCAGCTGATCGTTGGATTCGGCAGCGGCCTCAACCATTTTTTCGCGCCATGCGGCTGCTTCAGCCTGCAGCTCTTCCGGAATATCGCGCAACTCGAATGAGGTACCCATGTTCTCCTCTTCCCAGTAAATCGCCTTCATCCGAATGAGATCGATAATGCCTGCGAATTTTTCTTCTGCACCTATTGGCAGTTGTACCGGCACTGCATTTGCGCCCAACCGATCCTTTACCTGCTTAACAACTCGCAAAAAATCTGCCCCGGCACGATCCATCTTGTTGACGAAGATCATGCGCGGCACACTATATTTGTTGCCCTGGCGCCAGACTGTCTCTGTTTGTGGCTCGACCCCACCGACAGAACACAACACGGTGACCGCACCGTCGAG
>JAJCXL010000031.1 GCA_029263435.1 Acidobacteriota bacterium
ACGGGCGGTTTCTCATGCGCCCGTCGCGGGAGGTCAATGAGCGCATCGTTGGCGTGCTCGGCCGCGCGCAAGCCAAGTATGAGGTAGAGATCTATCTATTTGTCTTTCTCTCCAATCACTTCCATCTGCTCATCCGAGTCGACTCGGTGTATCAGCAGGCCGCCTTCGTCGGCTTTTTGAAGGCGAATCTTGCCAAAGAGCTCGGCGCACTTCACGACTGGCGAGAGAAATTCTGGGGACGGCGCTATCACTCAGCGTGCCTCGCCGACTCCGAGGCGACGCAGATTGCTCGCGTAAACTACATCCTCTCGAACAGCTGCAAGGAGGGGCTGGTTGGCTCACCCATTGAATGGCCCGGTGTCAACGCGGTCTCCGCGCTCTACCGCGGCAAGTGGACCATGCGCGGTGTCTGGTACGACCGCACCGCCGAGCACGCGGACCGGCTTCGCGGTGTCGACCGGCAGCATCCCAGTGAGGAAACAGTCCGGCTCTCACCGCTTCCGTTCCTAAAGGGTCGAAGCCCAGCCGAACAACAGCAGTTCATCGTCGACGCGGTGCGCCACGTGGAGAAGCAAACGCGCGAGCAACACGTGAAGAATCGGACTCGCCCGTTGGGAGCGCGCGCCGTCGGGCGTCAAGACCCGCACGCGCGTCCAGAGCGTTTCGCGCGCTCCCCCGCGCCGCTTTTTCACGCTTCCACACGCCAAGAGTACATGCAGCTCCGCGAGGCGCGGGCCGTGACCGTCGCTGCTTACCGACTGGCCACCGAGCGGTGGATACGAGGCGAGCGCCACGTGAGGTTCCCCAGCGGCTGTTTCCCACCACCGCCACCGGCGCTCGCTACGCGAGCACCGTCGGCCGCCTGACCCATCTCACCTTACGCGAAGGCTTCAGGCGAACTGCGTCGGAGCTCGTCCGGAAGGGTGTCCGTTCTCGAATGGGATCGTCGATTTCTCAGACAAATCGATCTCGGTACCGATCACCCGCTCCACCTCCGCCCAGGGGCACGAAGAGTTCGCAGCGCTCGGACCTGTTACTACGCAGCTTCGGATGTATGACGCAGGTTTCGGCAGTCAATTGACGGAAGACCGAAGCACGCCTATGGCCAGCCCTCCAACGCACATAAAACGGCTGGCACCTCCGCTCTGGGGCACCTGGCGAGGGCACCTCCGCTCTGGGGCACCTGGCTGCACCTCCGCTCTGGGGCACCTGGCGAGACGTCGACGAGCTTGCCGGTGTTCCGATCTCTAACAAAGACACGAATCGCGTTTTGGGAATCCCTCGCGGACGGCGGTCGTCTTGAGCCCTCGTGGGCACGCGCGAGTGGGGGTTCGTCAGAACGGGACCGAGTCGTCCACGTCCACGGGGGGAGGCCCGTCGTCCGCCTCATCAGCCTTCTTCGACAAGACCTCAAGCCCAATGGCTTCGGCGCTCAGGAAGAACTTCACTTCGCTCTTCTCGTCACGCTGCCACTTCCGGCCGCCCAAACGGTAGGTGATCTCGACCTGGTCGCCGACCTGCAGGTCATCGGCGAGCTCACAGTTGTCTTGGATCAGCTCGAAGGGAATGTAGTTCGGGAACCGGCCACTCCCGTCTTCCAGCACCACCATCCGCTTGCGAAACCCACGCTGGCCGTACTCTCGCGCCTCGTCGACGAAGTGAACTACCCCCTCGAACTTGGGGTCCGCCGATGACGCCATGAGTATCGCTACCTCCGGCCGCAGATTATCACGCGCAGAGCTGAAGTTTCAGCGCTTGAACGTCAGCGAAATCCCTCGCGCCTCGAAAAGGCAGAGGATGTCGACGCCGTCGCTCTCTAATCCGGTAGCTTCCCTTCGAGCTCCTCATAGACCTTCAGGATCGCGGTTCGGGCTTGAGAGCCGGCCAGGGCCCAGTCGGAGTACTCTCCCCAGCTAGCCTTCTCCGCGGCTTCGCATGGCGTCGACTGGCCTCGGACTGCAGGCGAGCAAGAAAGACCGGCAGAGTGCAGCCGTTTCGCTTCCGCGATGACCGCAACGAGCGCCTTGCGCGATGCCTCCAGGTCTCTCTTCATCGTCTCCGGGTCGTCGATGAAGCCGTGGCCGGGAACGACCATCGACACATCGAGCGCCTGCGCCTTTTCGATCGTACGGACCCATTCGCTCGGGTAGGCCGACCGCGTGGCCGGGAACACACCACGCAGATAGATCTCGCTCATGAACAGCACCCGGCTTTGCGGCAGGTAGACCACGAGGTCGCCGCCGGTGTGGGCACGGCCGAGGTTCAGAATCTGGATCTCGGTGTCTCCGATCTCGATCGTGCGCTCGTCCGAGACCGTTTCCGTTGGCGGATTGTCATTTCCCGCGAGAGTCTTCCGGGATGCCGGCGAGGAGACGAACACGATATCCGGAAACGCTGCCTTGAAGGCCGCGTTGCCACCCGTATGGTCTCCATGGTCGGACGCGATCACCATGTACTTCACGGGCTCGGACGTCAGCTTCTCGATAGTGTCGACCATCGCCTGCGATTGCTCCACGTCACCTTGGCCGTCGGCGACGAGGACTCCGTCGCTCGTGATCACGATGAGGCTCACGGTGTTGATCACCTGGCCCTGTATCGGGGCGTGCAAGCCTTCGTAGGCATAGACGTTCGGCGCCAGCTCTTTCCAGCGGGGGAAATCGTCGACCGTCAACCCGCGCAGAGCGATATCGGCGTTGCTGACGTTGGTGTTCTCTTGAGCCCACGCGCCGCCGAGACCGACGGCGGCTCCTACGATCCAAGCGAAAACGATTCGGAGTACCTTCATCATTCAACGACCTCCTGTCCAGGGACTCGACAATAACGGCGTGCGCGTCCGGGAATCAACTGTCGTCCGTCAACGGCCGGAAGATTGTGTGAGCAAGAGCCTGCGCCCGTGCCTCTATCCAGGCAGAGAGGCTATTCCCCTTGGCCTCACGGTGGGGAGCGACGTGGACCTCTAAGCTAGAGGACCGGCGGGGAAGGCTTGGAAAGGAGCTTTGCTTTGGAAAAAACGAGACGACGTGCGGGGATCTTCAATTTGGTGTTGGGGGCATGGGTGCTCGCGAGCGTCCCTGTCGAAGCGACGACGGGACATTGGAGGCATCGGCAACGGGAACCGTTCAGCTTGACGACGCCGATCTCGGAGGAAAAGCTCAAGTTCGTTCCCGAGATGGAGACTGTCGCGATACGACGCCGCTTCGTCACCGCGGAGCCACTCCAGCTCGTTTCGCAACGCCGGGGGGAGCACCGCCTTCGAGGCCGACAGAGACTGCGGATAGGCCTGTTCGACGGCGAGTCGGTCGACGCCCGGCTGACGCGCGTGATCGAACACCGAGACAGCCGGGCAGGTGATTCGTTCACGTGGTTCGGGTTCATCCCGGGACGAGACATTGGTGACGTCATCCTCACGGTCGTCGATGGCGTGATGATGGGCACGGTCTACGACCAAGACCGCGTGTATCTTCTGAGAGCGCTCACCGAGCGTAATGTGTTCGAGCTGTCCGAGCTCGACCTCCTACAGCTTCCCGTGGAAGACGACGTGGAAGTGGCCGCGGATAGTCTCAACGATATCTATGCGGGCGATGAGGCACGGCGGCGGCGGATTCGCCGTCGACGGGTCCATCCAGCAAACGTGTTTCGACAGATCGGATCTCCTCTCACCCGAGAGGCGATTGGCGAGGAGGGCCTCACGTACTTGGTCGACTCCGGAGCACGCATCGATCTCCTGATGGCCTACACGAAAGAAGCATCCGAACATGCCATGCAGCTGAGGAACGCCAACGGCGATATCGTCGACGGCGTGACGAATATCGATCTCTTGATCGCGCACGCGGTCGACAAATCGAACTACGTCGTGCTGCTCAGCGGCATCCCGACCTACTTCAACGTCGTCAAGACGCTGCTCCTTAAGGCGCCCGAGCCGAGCCTCAGCGCGCAGGGGATGATCGATACGATCACGACCGGCGGACAATACAACGACGAAGTGCTCGTCGCGGCGGACCAGTATCGTGCCGACTTGACGAGCTTGTTCGTGGTCGGCAAGGAAAGCTGGAGCGAGTGCGGCAAGGGTAGCTCGCTCAATGAGCTCGTCGAGCCCGCGGAGCAGGAGTTCTACCTCGGGCGCGGCAAGCAGTCGGCCTTCAGCAAGAGCATGGTCCGCACCCGGTGCGCGCTGTTTGGGCTCACCCTCGTCCATGAGCTCGGACACAACCTGGGTCTTAAGCACGACCACTACGTCAACACCAGCGGCAATGGGCCGACGGGTATAGGGTTCGGTTTCGTGCTGGCACCGGTGCGCCGGCGGACGATCATGGCGTACAACGACTTGTGCGTCGACTTTTTCGACGCAAACTGCAAGCAGCTTCCACGGTTCTCGGACCCGCTCGCGAGCTTTCAAGGCTTTCCGATGGGAGTGTACGGCGGCGGGTTCATTGACCCGGCGAACTCGGTCGACGCGGCGATCGCTGCGTTGTGGACGGTGGCGAACTTCCGCCCCTCAGCGTTTCCGCCGCCCTAAGGTT
The DNA here is from genome assembly GCA_029263435.1 of Acidobacteriota bacterium. Classification (GTDB taxonomy): domain Bacteria; phylum Acidobacteriota; class Vicinamibacteria; order Marinacidobacterales; family SMYC01; genus JAJCXL01. The sequence goes on from JAJCXL010000031.1 coordinate 4,521, forward strand.
CGCAGGCAACAAGAGGACGGTCATCTCGGGTGCCGTGAGCGTCAGGAGCTGCGCCTTCTCTCGAGTTATCGGCGCACGCGTCTGGGAATCAACTGCGGTCCCGCAGCGGAAGCGACGGGGTCGCAAGATTTTCGAGGCCTGTTCGAGTACACCCTAGAATCGATCACCCATGGCCTTGTGCAGCTCTTCGATCGAAGGCTCTTGGCCCGGCTCGGTACGCTTCATGAAATCTTCGACGCGCTGGCGAAGTGCCACCAAGTCCACGTCCTTCAGGCGGTCTTCGAAGAACGCCAACGTCTCTGCCTGGGCGACGGTCGCAGCCAACGTCGCATTGATGAAGTTGTTCAAAGAAACCCCTTGCCGCTTGGCAAGGTCGGCTGCCTTTTCTTTGAGGTCGTTGCGGATCCGAACCGAGAGAGTCGCCACTTTCTATACCTCCTCCCCAAAATAGCGGGTGAAGAACTCGGCGGGAGTCATTAGGCCCCATCCGTGTCGCATCAAGTCGCCGCCTCCGAAATGCCGTAGATTGTAGGTCACGATAGGCGCCGCGGCCGAAATCGCCGCCTCTACGAACTTGTTGTCTGCCTCGTCCGTCAAATTGGGCCGCCAGCTGAAGCCGATTTGCGTCTCGCGCGACACCGCTATCAGCGCGGTCACCAAATCTGCAGCCTCTGAAAGCTCCAGTTTCATCAGCTTCAGGACGCGCGGACGCTGAAGAACATCGAGATATTCGAGCGCGATCGCTTCAGTGAGCATCAGCGGGACCCGTCTCTCGAGCACGCCCATCAAGACCCGATACGCGACACTACCTTCGCGCCGGCATGCTCCAGCCACGACTACGTTCGTGTCCATCACGATAGGCGGCGTCCGATGGCTCACCGCATCGACCACAATCAAATACCATTATGATACCACATATGGGTACAAATATGTTGTCGGTTCGGGTTCGGTTCTCCTACTTCCGCGCCAGGTCGAAGCGATCCAGGTTCATCACCTTGTCCCAGGCCGCCACGAAGTCTCGCACGAACTTGACCTTGGCGTCCGCGCCGGCATAGACCTCGGCCAGGGCCCGCAGCTGCGAGCTGGATCCGAAGATGAGATCGACGCGCGTGCCGGTCCACTTGACCTTGCCCTTCTTGCGGTCGCGTCCTTCGAACATGTCGTTCGCGTCCGAGACCGGGGTCCACTCCGTGCGCATGTCGAGCAGGTTCACGAAGAAGTCGTTGCTCAGCGTCTCGGGCTTGGAGGTGAAGACCCCGTGCTTGGAACGGCCGACGTTGGTTCGCAGTACCCGCATGCCGCCGATGAGGACGGTCATCTCGGGTGCCGTGAGCGTCAGTAGCTGCGCCTTGTCGACCAGCATGGCCTCGGTGGTGACCGTGTACTCACCGTTCAGGTAGTTGCGGAAGCCGTCTGCTACCGGCTCGAGCGCGGCGAACGACTCGACGTCGGTCTGGGCCTGCGAGGCGTCCATGCGACCGGGCTCGAAAGGCACCTTCACGTTGACGCCGGCCTTCTTTGCCGCCAGCTCGACGCCCGCGCAACCCGCGAGCACGATCAAGTCCGCTAGCGAGACCTTCTTACGTCCTTTGGCCTTCTTGTTGAAGTCGGCTCGGATAGTCTCGAGCGTCTTCAGCACTTTCGCGAGCCGCTTCGGCTCGTTCACCGCCCAGTCCTTTTGGGGGGCGAGTCGGATGCGCGCGCCGTTGGCGCCGCCGCGCTTGTCCGAGCCGCGGAAAGTGGACGCCGACGCCCAGGCCGTCGACACGAGCTGCGCCACGGACAGCTTCGAGGCGAGGATCTTCTTCTTGAGCTCGGCAATCTCCCTCTTGCCGATCAGCTTGTGATCGACCGTGGGGATCGGGTCCTGCCAGGTCAGCTCTTCCTTGGGCACTTCCGGTCCCAGGTAGCGGGCGCGCGGGCCCATGTCGCGGTGGATCAGCTTGAACCAGGCGCGTGCGAAGGCATCTGCAAAGGACTGCGGGTCGTCGAGGAACCTGCGCGAGATCTTCCCGAACTCCGGATCGAAGCGCAAGGTCAGGTCGGTGGTCAGCATCGTGGGCCGGTGCTTCTTCGACGGATCGTGCGCGTCGGGGATGATCTCAGGCGCGTCCTTGGCGACCCATTGCTTGGCGCCCGCCGGTGAACGGGTCAGCTCCCATTCGTACTTGAACAGGTTCTCGAAGAAATTGTTGCTCCACAGCGCCGGCGTCTTGGTCCAGGTCACTTCGATTCCGCTGGAGATCGCGTCGGCGCCGTGCCCCGTGCCGAAGTCGCTCATCCAGCCCAGACCTTGCGCCTCCACGGGTGCTCCTTCCGGCTCGGGCCCCTTGTGCGATTCCGGGGGTGCTCCTTCCGGCTCGGGCCCCTTGTGCGATTCCGGGGCTGCGCCGTGGCACTTGCCGAAGGTATGACCGCCGGCGATGAGGGCGACGGTCTCCTCGTCGTTCATCGCCATTCGACTGAAGGTGGTACGGATGTCCTTGGCCGCCGCCAAGTAGTCGCCGCTCGCGTCCGGACCTTCGGGGTTGACGTAGATCAGGCCCATGTGGGTGGCGCCGAATGGTGGATCCAAATCGCGGTCGCCGCTGAAGCGCTCGTCGACGCCCAACCACTCGATCTCGGCACCCCAGTTCACGTCCTCGTCCGGCTCCCACACGTCCGCGCGGCCGCCGCCGAAACCGAAGGTCCGGAAGCCCATCGACTCCAGCGCGACGTTGCCGGCCAGCATGACCAGATCGGCCCAGGAGATCTTGCGGCCGTACTTCTGCTTGAGCGGCCACAGCAGGCGGCGCGACTTGTCGATGTTGACGTTGTCGGGCCAGCTGTTGAGCGGGGCGAAGCGTTGCTGCCCCCGGCCGCCACCACCGCGGCCGTCGGTGATGCGGTAGGTTCCGGCTGCGTGCCAGGTCATGCGGATGAATTGCGGCCCGTAGTGGCCGAAGTCCGCCGGCCACCACTCCTGCGAGTCGGTCATCAGCTTGACCAGATCCTTCTTGAGCGCTTTGTAGTCGAGGCGCTTGAACTCCTTCGCGTAGTCGAAGTCATTGCCCATCGGGTCGGACTTCGAGGAATGCTGGTGGAGCAGTTCCAGCCGCAGCCGGTTCGGCCACCAGTCGCGGTTCGTCGTGCCGACACCCGCGGTGTGGTTGAACGGGCACTTGCCCGAGGCTTCGTCATTCGTCATCGCGCACATGGGTTCGCTCCAGTCACGGCGGCAATCTAT
>JAJCXL010000032.1 GCA_029263435.1 Acidobacteriota bacterium
ATGACCGCAGCTGGATTCCCCGTGGTCGGGTCGTCGAAAAACATCTCGATAAGAATATCTTGGCCGACCAGGGATGCATCAGCGGCTACCGGTGCCAGCAGCGAAATAGCTGCAAACGCTCCGAGGACAATGGCTAACTGCTTGATTCTCAACATCTTTATGCTTCTCCTTCGGGCGACCTAACCGGCCAACTCCCGCGCGCCAATTTAATGCAACTCCCGGACCACTAAACGTAAAGTACTGAGCAGTAGCAATTTAGAGGAAGACGAACAGGTCGGAGTGGCCTGCGAATTGTAAGGAGATCCGACAGTTCGATACCACTGAAGCGTCGAACAAGTCTCGGAAGTCGTTTAGTTATAAACAATTGCGCAAGATCAGGAAGAAACGTAAAGAGTTCCGACTATCCGTGGGGCGCGACCCATAAACCAAAAGGGCCCGGCCGGTTGGCCGAGCCCTCGTGCGGATTTGACGCTTGAATTCTAGTTACGACGGATACGGGAAAGTCCAGCCAGTCCGGCACCGAGGAGGAAGAGTGTCCCAGGAACGGGAACGCCAGGACCGGGACCAGGACCAGGGCCGGGACCAGCACCAGGGCCGGGACCAGCACCAGGACCGGGGCCAGCACCAGGACCAGGAGCGTGCTCCGTGATGAGGTTGAACCCGAAGCCGCGCATCCCGCCGGGCTCGACATTCGAAATCGCATCCAGCCGCACGACGAAGGACGTGTCTTCGACGCTGACCACGCCCGCCGGACTGCTAAACATGAGGATGTCGACATCCGTCAGGATGCCAGGATTCGAAGTTCCCCAGCTCAAGTTGCTGAATCTGAAGAAACGTTCCGAAAACGTCGCTGATTGGTTCGTCAAGTCGGTAAGAATAATCGACAGCGTATGCCCTTCCGGAGGTCCGAAGTCCACCCGGTGATTCACCGATCCCACGTCGGTATTGACTTCGTCGCCCATGCCCACGGTGGCGAGTTCACTGAGCTCCGCGACGGGATTGCCCGTGGTCGGATCACTGGAAAACATCTCGATCAGGATTTCCTGACCGACTAAAGAAGCATCGGCTGCTACCGGAGCGATCATGGATACTGCCGCGACCGCTGCTGCTGTAAATACTAGTTGTTTGAGTTTCACCATTGCTTTTAATCTCCTCTTGGGCGGCCTAGACCGCATCCCCACACCTTTAGGTAATGCAACACCGGTACCATCCGGCGCAAAGCGCTGAATTACAAAGGTTTGACGAAAAGAAACCGGCTACGACGCGCGTAGAAACGTAAGGAATTCCGACGTCCGACAGCGACCCTCCGGCCGAAAATCTGACGTAAACCTATACGAAACAATACCTTTACGCTTCTTAGACGAGCCGTAATAGGAACTGACACCCGGGCGACTCTCCGGGGCGATGCAGCTAGGAGGGTTTCTTCAAGCGTTTGAGGAGCTCATCCGCTTTGGGCCGGTTCGCGGGCTCTTTGTTCAAGCACGCCATCACGATGTTGTCGAGCGCCTTCGGGACATCGGGGCGAAGCTCGATCAGCGCGCGGGCCTTCGAGTGGACGTGATGGTAGAGGACTTCCCCGTCGACGAAAGGCGGCTCCCCGGCGAGCAGATGGTAGACCGTGCCGCCGAAAGCGTAAATGTCGGTGCGAAAATCGATGGCTTTTCCAAGAATCTGCTCCGGCGCCATGTAGAGGGGCGTCCCGCTCGCTTTCTCGCTCCCCGCCGCTTTGGCCTCGCGAAGGATCTTGGCCAGACCGAAATCCATGATCTTGACGACCCGGCGGTCGGAGAGCATGACATTCGACGGCTTGATGTCCCGATGCACGACGCCGTGCCCGTGAGCGTGGGAGAGTGCTTTGAGGACTCCGACGACGAAATGGAGCACTTGCGGCACGGACAGCCGACTCTCTCGTTGAAGAATGTCGAAATAAGACTCGCCCGCGACGAACTCCATGGCGATGAACATACGATTTCGCGTCCGATCGACGTCCATGTCGTAGACCGTCACGATGTTCGTATGATTGAGCTGCGCAGCGGACTGAGCCTCTCTCAAGAAGCGGTCCCGAACGTCTTTGACCTCCATGAACTGCTCCATGAGCATCTTGTAGGCGACGATCCGGTTGAGCCTCAAGTCGCGAGCGCGGTAGACGACCCCCATCCCACCGGCGCCGAGCTTCTCGATGAACTCGTAGCGGTCTCCAGAGAGCTCGTCATCCGCGACAGGGCTCGCCGGGGGCGGCTCGGCCGGAGTGTCCGCTGCTTTCTTCTGGAGTGCTTGGAGTCTTCCCACCGCGTCTCGATAGCTGTAGTTCTCGGCGATGATCTGCTTCAGAATCTCTGCGGCCGCGTCGTTGTCACCCATTTGCTCCGACGCCACGGCGAGCGTGTGGTATACGCCCAGGTTCTGGGACGTCAGTGGCTGCTCGGCAAGGGCCTTTTTGAGCTTTTCGACCGCAACTCCGGGCAGATCCCGCTCGATGAAGCTCTCGCCGAGCTCCACCAGCGCGTCTTGATAGTTCGGGTGGGACGGCTCGACTTTCTGAAGATGGTCGATGGCGACCTCGGTCAAGCCCTGCTTGCGAGCGAGCTTTGCCGCTCGGTAATACGCACCCGCTTCCGCGAACATGTGCGTGGCCTGTTCCCAGTCTTCAGCGCGCTCGTAGAGGGTGGCCGCTTTTCGATATTCCTGGCTGCGCGCGTACATCTCGGCCGCTCGATCGAACTGCTCGACGCGCTCATACGCTTCGGCGGCCTGTCGATGCGCACCACAATGCTCGTAGCATCGAGCGGCATCCAAATAGTTGCCGGCCTCTTCGTAGACCTCCGCGGCCCGTAGCGGATCGCCTCCCAGGAGAAACTGAACCGCTGCCTCGTTTCGCTGCTCTTGCTTGTACAAGAACTCGCCACGCATTTGCGCGGCGCGGACCCGGTCGCCGGCTTGAGCATAGGAGTCAGCGGCCTGATCGACGGCACCCGCGCGCTCGTACAAGTCCGCAGCTTTCACGTGCCGGCCGAGCTTCGAGTACAACGCGGCGGCTTCGTCCCATTGCTCTCCGCGCTCGAGCACTTCCGCCGCTTGCTCGTGCAGTCCCGCTCGCCCGAACGCCTTTCCGGCCAACCGGCAATAGCGGATGAACTCCGCCTGGTCGGCCGGAGAGCGGGTGCCGGCCATGCTTCCGAAACGATCCTCGAGGTAGTGCCGGTAGTTTTCTCCGGACCGTCGGTTATCGCCCGATTGCGCGCACACTTCGGCGGCTTTCAGGTGATGGCCGACGCGCTCGAATATGGAAGCGGCCTCCGTCAGCGCCCCGGCTTGAACGAGAAGGCGCGCGGCCTCGTGGTTTTGGCCGTGGCCGTGATAGACCCTGGCGGCGTCTCTGAACCGACCTTCCTTCTCGAAAATCTCGGCGGCACGCTTCCAATCACCCATCGCTAGCGCTGGGTCGGCTTTCGAGGATCTCTTCTCGGTCTCTTTCTTCCCTCGAGAAAAGAGGTTGCGCCACCCCCCGGTCTTGGCCGCGCCAAGCAAAACGAACGCCGGGAGCAAGCCGACGAGGTCGGCGATCTCGCTGGGCGAAAGCAGCTGAATCAAAGGCGTACTGATCGGTTGGAGCCGAGAGGACCGGTGCACTCGGCTCAGCGCAGTACTTCTATTATACAGACGGATTCGTGCTTGAGAAGACGCGGCTCAGAAGGTATCCGACCACCACCGCCGTCAAAGCCCCGACGAGGTTGTAATAAAGATAGGAGATCGACCAAAAGCGGTCGGTGAGCTGGACGGCGACGATACCGGTCAAAACGCCGATGAACGCGCCGTGTCCGTTCGCCGTTCGCGTACCTATGGCGAGCACGAAGACGCCCAGAATCGGTCCGTAAAAGTTCGACCCGATGCGATTGACGGCTTCGATCGCCGAGCCGAGCCGGCCCATGTACAACGCGCAAACGGTAGCGAACCCGCCCCAGAACAACGTCGCGATACGGCTCACCGCGAGATAGTGACTGTCTTCGGCGACGGGGCGAGCATAACGTCGATAGAAATCGACGATCGTGGCGGTCGATAACGACGTGAGCTCCGACTCCACCGTCGACATCGCCGCGGCGAAGATGGCGACCAAGATCAGCCCCACCACCCCTACCGGAAGCTTCGTGAGAACGAAGAATGGGAAGACGTAGTTGGTGTCGCTAAAGGTCCCTTCCCGGGCTCGGATGCGATCGAGGAACTCACCCCGAACCCCGGACATCCGCGCGTCGGCTTCCAGAAACGACGCCCGCGCTTCGCTCTCGCCGTCGGTGTCCAGCGCCCGCGCGAAGCCTTCCGCCGCAAGCTTGCGGGCGTCAAAGGCGCGATCGTAGTCCGCCTCGAGCGCGCTCACGTCCTCCGACGCCGCTAGCCGCTCGAGTGCGACCGGGTTGAAAACGACGGGTGGCTTGTCGAACTGGTAGAAGACGAACAACAAGGTCCCCGTCAACAAAATGATGAACTGCATCGGAATCTTCAGTAGCGCGCTGAACAACAGCGACAGTCGGCTCTCGGTCAAAGAGCGCGCGGTCAGATAGCGCTGGACTTGGCTCTGGTCGGTTCCGAAATAGGACAGCATGAGAAAGATGCCGCCACAAATACCGGTCCAAAACGTATAGGTCACGTTCGGGTCCGGGTTGAAGTCGACCGTGTCGGTGCGGCCGGTCGCGCCGGCGATCCGGACTGCGTCGCTGAGAGAGATGCCGTCGGGTAGACCCAGGATCACGGCGCCGAGACAAAACAAGATGCCGAGAAAAATGATCAACATCTGCCACATCTCGACCCACATCACCGCCCGCATACCTCCGAGCGTGGTGTAAATCGTCGCACCGACCCCAATGGCGATGATGATGACCTTCTCGTCGATCCCGAAGACGATGGCGAGCACGACCGACGGCGCGTAGATCACGACCGCATCCGCCAAGCCCCGGCCGAGCAAGAACAAGAAGCTCGTAAGGCTTCGAGTCTTGCCGTCGAAACGTTTCTCTAGGTACTCATACGCCGTGAAGACCTGCGCACGGTAGAAAAACGGCACCAGGGTCGCGCACAGGATGACCATGGCGAGCGGCAGACCGAAATAGATCTGGATGAAGCGCATGCCGTCGACATAGCCTTGTCCGGTCGTGCCGACGAGCGTAATGGCGGACGCTTGAGTCGCCATCACGGAAAGGCCGATCGCGTACCACGGCATCGAGCGCTTCGCGAGGAAGAAATCTTCCAGGCCCTTGTTGCCCCGACCCGTGCGATAGCCGACGAACGCGATGAACGCGAAGTAGAGAACGACGACGAGCCAATCGAGAGGCTGAAGCATGGGCTAGCTCATCAGCCCGTCTGACGTCGACCCATCAGCGGGCATACATCGAGAACAAGATCAAAAGCAGGTAGGTCACGATCGTGTTCGCAATCACCACCGCGTAGAACCGCCCCCAGGTTCCGAAGACGGGCGGCGGGCTATCAGGTTCTTTGAGCATCGACGACCGATGCATTATAGCCACGTTGGTGCGACAGGGGTTCGGGCGCACCAGCGGGCGTGCGGCCTGATTTTGACATCGCTTTCGAGCCTCACTATGCTCCGGCGATGAAGCTCTTCATTCGATTGGCCCTCGTTACTTGCCTCGGGACCGGAATCGCCGCCGCTCAGCTCGAGCCCATCGCGGAAGATCGCGGGTCGAGTGGGCTCGCGCTCCAGCTCAGGAAGCTCGCGAACGGGGCGACGTTCCTACACACGACGGCGCATCCCGACGACGAGGATAACGGGCTCTTGGTCATGCTGAGCCGCGGGCGCGGAATGAGCACATCGCTGCTCACGCTCACGAGAGGCGACGGTGGCCAAAACGAGATCGGACCAGAGCTCTTCGAAGCCATCGGCATTCTTCGGACCGAAGAGCTCATGGCCATGCACCGCTATGACGGCGCCGCGCAATATTTTTCGCGAGCCTATGAGTTCGGCTACTCGTTCAGCGTGGAGGAGACCCTCCAAAAGTGGGGACGTGAGGAGATCCTCGAAGACATCGTGCGTATGATCCGCACCCTTCGTCCCGACGTGGTGGTGATGCTCCCGCCTAGAGGCGAGGGCGGGGGGCAGCACCATCAAACATCCGGCGTCCTCACCCAAGAAGCCTTTCGCGCCGCGGCCGACCCGAAGCGCTTCCCCGACCAGATCGAAGCCGGCCTGAGACCTTGGCAGCCGCTCAAGCTGTACTCGCGCACCCGGGTGGGTTTCGGACCTCGGGGAGCGGATGGTGCGGAGGAGACCGAGGACGTCCACATTACGAGCGTCGATACCGGCCTCTACGATCCCATCCTCGGGCGGTCCTACTATCAAATGGGGCTCGAGGCACGCTCCAGCCACCAGTGTCAGGGCATGGGTCAGCTGCGGGCTTTCCCCGGCACGAGGCAATCTTCCTGGCGGCTCGAAGATGCGGTGATCGAAGTCGATGAGAACGAGACCGACCTGTTCGACGGCATCGAGACCGGGCTCGCCCGGCTCGAAGCGTTCATCCAAGGAGAGGGCGAAGCGGGTGCGTTCGTACCGGTCGCGCTAGAGGCCATCGACGCCGACGTCCGGGAGTCGCTCGAGACCTTCGACCCCCTCTCGCCTTGGACGATCGTCGGTCCGCTTCGGCGAGGGCTCGAACGGGTAAGAAAACTCCGCGCGGACATCGCGGGAAGCAACCTATCGGAGACTGCGCGCTACGAGCTCGAGCATCGCTTGGCGCCGAACGAAGAGGCGTTCTCGAAGGCGCTCGCGATGGCGCACGGCGTGAGCCTCGATGCCATCGCGAGTCGCGGCGAAGTGACGAGAGGATCCAAGCTGCGCGTCGACGTCCACGTTGCGAGCAACAGCCCGCAACCGATCGAGTTGCGCGCCGTCACGGTCGAAACACCGCCGCGCTGGCAGGTCACGAAGATCGAGAAGAATGAGGAAGACGAAGATCTCTTTCCAGCCATCCCGGCAAAGCTGTCCGACAATCAATCTTTGAGCGCGCCCTACGAGATCACGGTGGCTTCGAATGCGAGCTACGACCGCCCCTACTGGAGCCGCCCCGAAGGAAGCATCGACAGATTCGAGCTCTCGCGACCTTCGGATTTCGGCCTCCCGTGGAGTGCTCCCCCACTCTCCGCCAGGATCGACTTTCGCTCCGGCACCACGGAAGTGAGTGTCGAGCGGCCCGTTCAGTTCCGCTATCAAGGTCCCTGGGTCGGCTCGGAGAAACAAAAGACCGTCTCGGTGCTTCCTCTCGTCTCAGTGACATTGTCGCCGGGGGTCGTCGTGTTTCCGACGGGCGCCGACGACAAGACCCGCCCCATCTCGGTCAGCGCGGTCTACAAAGGCGTCGATCCGGCCGAGGGCAGCCTGGCGCTACAAGCTCCCGACGGATGGACGGTCACGCCTTCGAGCGCCCCGCTCTCCTTCGCCCGTGAGAACGAAGCCGTCACCGTTAGATTCCAGCTGACGCCGCCGGACAACGTGACGAGCGGTACTTATCGAGTGAGTGCGGAGGCGCGCTTGGACGGTGAGAGCTTTCGCGAAGGCGTCCAAACGATCGCCTACCATCACATTCAGACTCGCTACCTGTACCACCGCGCCGAAGCGACCGTGCAGGCATTGGAGCTCTCGATAGCGCCCGTGAGCGTCGGCTATGTGCGCGGCGTCGGTGACGAGATTCCCACGGCCATCCGGCAGCTCGGAGCCGATCTCACCTTCCTCGAGGCCGAGGATTTGGCGGAAGGCGACTTGTCTCGCTTCGACGTCATCATGACCGGGGTCCGCGCTTACCTCGTACGAGACGATCTGAAAGCGTATAACCACCGGCTCCTGAGCTATGTCGAGGCCGGTGGCACCTTGCTCGTGCAGTACAACAAGTTCGAGTTCAATCGAGCTCAGTGGGGTCCCTATCCGAAGAAAGTGAGCCGCAACCGGATCACGGTAGAGGAGGCCCCCATCGACATCCTCGTACCGACTCACCCGATCTTCAACCACCCCAACAAGATCACGGAAGCGGACTGGGACGGCTGGGTGCAAGAGCGTGGACTCTATTTCCTCGACCCCGAAGGCGATCCCCGCTACACCGATCTTCTGGCCTCGGAGGACCCGTGGGAGTACAACGCGGGCGAAAAAACCGGCATGCTCGTCGAGGCCGAGTACGGGAAGGGCCGCTGGATCTATATCGGGCTCGGATTCTTCCGCCAACTTCCGGCCGGCGTCCCTTCCGCCTATACGCTGTTTGCGAACCTCTTGAGCCTTCCGACGGTGAGCGTCTCACCGGGTGAGTAATCGCCTGAGCCGCGAGCGGGTCGGGCTCATGCTCGGCCCCGCCCTCTTCGTCGCCCTCATGGCAGTCCCCTTGCCGGGGGTGCCTCCCAAGGTGCAGGGGATGATGGCGGTCGTCGCGCTCATGGCGACTTGGTGGGTGAGCGAGGCCATTCCGCTCGCCGCGACATCGCTCCTTCCTCTCGCGCTCTTTCCGGTCTTGGGATTGGGCACCGCGAGCGAGGCGGCCGAGCCGTACGCGAATCGACTCGTCTATCTCTTTCTCGGCGGCTTCATGCTCGCTCAATGCATGCAGCGATGGAATCTCCATCGACGGATGGCCCTCGCCATCGTGCGCCGGATCGGCACCTCGCCGCCTCGCATCGTGCTCGGATTCATGTGCGCCGCGGGCTTCGTGTCCATGTGGGTCTCGAACACGGCGACCACTGCGATGATGATGCCTCTGGGGCTCGCCATCATTCAGCAGGCCGTGGAAGCTTCCGAAAAAGACGGTCTTGCCATCGACACCCGTCCGGGCCATTTCAACTTCGGTACCAATTTGATGCTCGGGATCGCCTATGGAGCGACGATCGGCGGGGTCGCGACGATCATCGGTACGCCCCCTAATGTTTTTCTCGCCGGAGCGATGTCCGATCTCTACGGCATAGAAATTTCGTTTCTTCGGTGGCTCACCTTCGGTCTACCTTTTGCGTTGGTGTTCATGCCTCTCTGTTGGGTGTGGCTCACCCGTTTCGCCTATCCGATCGAGATCGAGTCGATCCCTGGCGGCACCGCTCGCATCGAAGACGAGCTCGGAAAGCTCGGAAAGATGTCCACTCCCGAAAAGCGACTCGCGGTCGTGTTCGGCCTGACGGCGTTCGCGTGGATGAGCCGCCCCTACTGGGCTCCCTACGTTCCCAACGGGGAGCTCATCCGGGACTCGACCATCGCGATGATGGCAACCGTCGCGATGTTTCTCGTCCCGGCCGGAGCCACGGTGCCCGGCGAACGGCTGTTGAACTGGGAGTGGGCCGGAAAGCTGCCCTGGGACGTGCTGCTCTTGTTCGGCGGGGGGTTCTCGCTCGCCGCCGGCTTCGAGCGTAACGGCCTGTCGAGCTGGGTGGGAGAACAGCTCCAGTTCTTCGCGGACTACCCCCTTCCGTTGTTCTTGATGGTGATCGTCTTGACCATCGTCGTGTTGACCGAGTTCGCTTCCAACATGGCCTCGACGGCGATGTCGATCCCCATCGTCGCTGCCACGGCCATCGCGATGGGCCTGTCGCCTCTAACGCTCGCCGTGCCCGCGACGGTCGCCGCGTCGTGCGCGTTCATGCTACCGGCCGCGACGCCCCCGAACGCGATCGTCTTCGGAACGGGCTACATCACCGTGCCGCAAATGGTCCGAGCCGGGATCGGCGTCAATGTCATCGGCATCCTGATTATCAGCCTCATGACGCTGCTGCTGGTCGGACCTATCTTCGGAACCTAACCGAGCGCCGGAATAGGGGTCCGACCCCGTTGTTCCGCCGGCCAGCGCAAGCACGCTCGTCCTGGAGCGGTAGCTCAGCCCGAGTAGTTAGCCGTTGAGTCTCCTTCCACTCCTTCAGCCGGCGCTTCTTCTCCGTGGCATCCATTCGCGATCATGCGCGCGGGAGTCGACCCAACTCAGACCGGCCAGGTTTCTTGCCGGTAGCCCATGTCGAAGAACATCCACTCGTAGCGAGAGGTCGTGACGTAGTGCTGCTCCATCGCCCGCCGAGTGTCTTCGCTCTCACGCTTCGCGACCTCATCCATGACATCGAGGATCGAGCGAACCTCCGCGTCATAGGCGTCGCTGCCGTAGTTATCGATCCATCTCTGGTAGAGCGGCTCGGAGGATCCTTTGGCCGCCAGCGCTTTTCCGACCTCCGCGTAGATCCAATAGCAAGGAAGCAGCACCGCGAGCGCTTCAGGAAAGGCGCGCTCATAGGCCGTCGCCAGTAAGTAGCTCGTATAGGCCAGCGTCGTCGGTGCCGGCTGCCGGCTCGAGAGCTCCGATGCGGTGAGTCCGAAATCGACGAAATAGCTTTCGTGGAGCGCCCGCTCGGCCTCGAGCGAGCCAATCGCGTCCCGATTGAAGCGCACGATCCATTCGTCTTTCGGAGCTTTCGCGGCAACGATGGAGAGCGCTCTCGCGAACTGAGTCAAA
>JAJCXL010000033.1 GCA_029263435.1 Acidobacteriota bacterium
CGCGTCCGGTGGCTCATCCAACCACCGCTCCCCCTGAAAAGTCAATGCTTCGTCCGGAACGGATGGTTGTCCCCGATCCCTATTAATAGTATTAACCCGTGTGGGTCGGAATGGCTTTGACGAGAAGCGCGCAGGAGCTCCCGCGACGCAGATCGACCGGCCGCTCACCGCGGGGCGCGAAGGCGGTCACTCTTGAATTGTTCAGCCTGCTCGGCACCGAACGCCGAATCGAGCCGATTCTGCTCTGAATGTGGTTCCGGCCTGGTCGACGTTTCCGGTGAGCCGACTCGCGCCCTGCCCGCGGCTCAGGTACCGACGCCGCGAAAGTCGGTGGACCTACCCTATGGTCGCTTTGCTCCCGGCACCATTCTCGCGAGCCGGTACCGGATCGTGGAGCGTGTCGGTCAGGGCGGCATGGGAGAGGTCTATCGCGCGGACGACCTTACCCTTGACGAGCCGGTCGCGCTGAAGTTTCTACCGGAGGCGCTGTCGCGAAACCCCGAAGCCCTGAAACGGTTTCGTGACGAAGTGAGGGTCGCGCGGACGATCTCCCATCCGAACCTATGTCGCGTCCACGACATCGGTGAGACCGACGGGGTCTCCTTCATCTCGATGGAGTACATCCGAGGAGAAGACCTCCGGTCTCTGCTTCGACGGATTGGGCGGATCCCCGCCGACAAAGCTGTCGAGATCGCCTCCCAGCTCGCACTCGCGCTCGCCGCGGCCCACGACAAGGGTGTGCTCCATCGCGATCTCAAGCCGGCGAACGTGATGATCGACGAGAGAGGCCAAGCGCGAATTACGGATTTCGGCTTGGCGATTGCGTCCGGCACCGTCGAAAGCCGCGACATTCGAAGCGGCACGAAGGGCTACATGGCTCCCGAGCAATGGGCCGGTACGGAAGTGACCGAGCGGAGCGATCTCTACAGCCTCGGGCTCGTGCTCTATGAGCTGTTCACGGGCCGCCACCCGTTCGAAGACCCTGCAGTGAAAGTTCCCGCGAGGCCGTCGAGCTTCGTGTCCGACATCGAACCGGCAGTGGAAGCGGTCGTCCTGCAGTGCTTGGAGCGCGATCCCGCTGCTCGTCCGGCGTCGGCCAACGCGGTGCGGGCGGCTCTTCCAACCCGTGATGCTCTTGCGGCAGCGATCGCGCGCGGTGAAACCCCGGCACCTGCACTCGTCGCGGACGCGGGGGACCGCGGTCGGTTGTCGCCCGCCGCCTCTTGGGCGTGCCTCGTGGGTGTCGTGCTTTTGCTCGTCGCGAATGTCTGGGTCAAGAGTCACTCGGGGCTGGCTCAGCTCGTCCCGTTGCCAGAGTCCCCGGAAGTATTGTCGTCCGATGCACGCGAGATCCTCGCGACGCTCGGATATCCCGCTCCGCAGACGGACAGCACGTTCGGTTTCGTCCGGGACTCACGCTATATCGACGAGCTCATGAAAGGAGAGCGCGCTCCGGATTGGTGGCACCTGCTGGCGAAAGGCGAGCCTAACGTGATCCGTTTCTGGTATCGGGAAAGCCCGAGCCACCTCGTGCCTCATCGCATCACGGAGTTCTTCCCCGAGGCGCACGATCCGCCGATCGCAAGTCCCGGAATGGTGAATGTGGAGCTCGACACTCGGGGAAGACTTCGAAGACTCGAAGCCGCGCCACCGGCTGTAGAGGGTGAACCGACAGCATCCTTGGACGTCGTTGACTGGAGCATTTTGTTCGGGACGGCGGGTTTGTCGGCAGAGGACTTCGAGCCCATAGAACCGGTGTGGGTCCCCGAACGTTACGCGGATCAGAGAGCCGCCTGGCAAGGCGTGTACCCGGAAGCTCCCGAGATTCCCATCCGACTCGAAGCGGGGGCCTATCGCGGCAGAGTCGTCGACTTCCGGATCGTCGATCCGTGGACGGCGCCTGCTGACGACGCTTCTGGATGGACGCGTCCGTCGGATGTCGTCCCGTCGAGGGTGGCTCGATGGGCACATGTCGGGTTGCATCTGCTGTTCCTCATCGCTCTGGCGCTGTTGGCGCGACACAATCTCCGGCTGGGGCGAGGTGACAAGAAGCTCGCCTTTCGACTCGCCTCGGTGCTCGGAAGCCTGATGATGCTGCACTGGCTCTTGGCGTCACATCACGTGGCGGGGAGCTCACAGCTCGACATCTTTTTTGGTGGCTTGTATCGCAGCTTTTTCGTGTTCGGCCTCTCGGGGCTGATGTATCTGGCACTCGAGCCTTACGCGCGCAAGCTGTGGCCGCGCGCCCTCGTCTCGTGGGTGCGGCTCTTCCAAGGCCGTTTCCGCGATCCCGTGATCGGAAGAGATGTTCTCGTGGGTTGCCTTCAAGGGG
Organism: Acidobacteriota bacterium; assembly: GCA_029263435.1. Lineage (GTDB taxonomy): Bacteria > Acidobacteriota > Vicinamibacteria > Marinacidobacterales > SMYC01 > JAJCXL01. The sequence goes on from JAJCXL010000033.1 coordinate 2,333, forward strand.
TTGGGGTTGGACTCGTCTCAACCACGCTCAAGTTGTTGCCTCTCTGGACCGGCGGGGTGCCGGCGCGCCCGGATTTGCCGCGACATCCGGCTGAGCTGGTGGCGCTACGTGGTCTCAGAGAGTCGCTCGCCGAGCTCGTTCTGATTCAAGTCAACATTGCCACTCATGTTCTGTTTCTTTTCGTCGCCCTACTCTTGTTGCGCTTGCTCTTTCGAAAGACCTCGATCGCGGTCGCCGTCCATGCGAGCCTCTACGTGTTCGTCTACGGACCGGGCCACGGCTACGTCGGCATCGCGATCTGGATCGTGACGTGGCATCTCGTCTTCCTCCGATTCGGGTGGCTGGCCATCTGGGTCGGAACCGTCATCAACGATGCGCTTGGTGGATTTCCGTTGACGACGGATCTGTCGGCGTGGCACGCGCACCCGACACTGCTGCTGGTGGCTTTCGTCCTGGCTTTGGCCGTCTACGGTTTCAAGATCTCTCTAGGTGACCGCCCCGTTTTCCAGGATCTTCTCGAGCCCACTTGACCCTACGGCTCCCGGCGCGTCCCCAGCTCGAGAGAGAGTCCGCCTCGTTTAGGCTTTGATGGCCTCGACGATGCTGATCGGTCCTTTCGTGGGAACGATTCGTGTAAGACGAAGCCCGGCCGTCGCAAATAGCTCGCGGTACTCCGCCTCGCTCCGCTCGCAGCCGCCTTCGGTCATCGCCAGCATGTTGACGTCCATGAACTTCGCGGGATGAGGGGCTGTCGTCTCCGGCATAATGGTCTCTACCACCAGCACTTTTGCGTTCGACTCCATCGCATCCACGATCTTTCGCAAGATCGTCGTCGAGGTCTCATCGGCCCAATCGTGGAGGATGTGCTTGAGAAGATAAGTATCGCCCGTCGGAAGTGTGTCGTCGAAGAAGCTCCCCGCCACCGGTTCGATCCGTCCGCCGAGAGTGTCGGTGCCTTCGACGACCCCGGGCAGATCGAACACCGCTCCCTTGGCGTCCGGTACCGTATTCAAGATAGCTCGAAGGAAGTGACCATGTCCTCCGCCGATGTCCACGATCTTGCGAGCGGCTGAGAAATCGTAAGCCTCGGCGACCTGAATAGAGACGCCGGAGGAAAACGACGTCATCGCCGCGTTGAAGATCTCCCATTCGGCGCGATTCGGCGTGTCTTGGAACCAGGAGAACAAATCGGTCCCAAACGCGTGTTGCGGTCCGGACTTTCCGGAGCGGACGGTCTCGCCAAGCTTTCCCCACGGGAGCCAGTGCGAGTCCGAGGTGATCATCGTTGCCATGTCGCGCATGGAGCTAGGGTGATCCGTTCGAAGGAGCTCGGAGACTTCGTTGAGTCCGTATTTGCCAGGCTCGGGCTCCGTGAAAATACCCACCGACGCGAGCATACGGAGCACGCGATGGAGAGAGCGCTGGTCGGCGCCGACCGACTTCGCGATGTCGGCGTAGTAGCGAGGACCGTCCGCGAGCGCGTCGGCGACATTCAACGTTGCCGCCACTGACAAGCCTTTCGAGACCATGAATCCGAACATCGCTTGCATCAATCGTGCGTCGGGAGGTGGTGGTTGTGATGGTTCCATGTCGTTTTTTTCTCCAGGCGAATGAGAGTGGGTACGCAAACCTCGACTGGACAGGCTGCGCTGGCTTCCTATTCTATCGGACAAGGATCATGCGTCCACGACCGGGAAGTCGAGCAGGCCGGCCGCGTGGAGACGGCCCTCCGCGGCTGCCGGAATCCACCCGTACTTGTAGAGGTCGTGCACGTCGCGCAACAGAATTGCCGGGACGGTTCTCGTGGGGGTCTTCGGATCCTTTGGGATCGGTTGGGCCAAGACGCCAAGCAAAAGCGTCTTCATCTCGAACGTGCTCAGCCACAGTCCCAGCCCCCGCCCCCAAAGTCCGGGGGCCGCCTTGGTCTTGTTGTGCGCGCGAATAGCTGGGAGCATGGAGCGGTCTAGATACTCGACCCCCGAAGCTTCGGAGTAGATCCACTCGTCCGTCATCCGTGTATTTTCGAGCTCCGGGCGTACCGCCCCCACGAACTCGTCGAGTGCGTGTTGGTCGAAGCTCGTCTTCGACACGATTCCGGTGTTGATGCCGTGTTTCAACGAGCGGATGAAGCCGGTGTTGACGGCACCGTCGTCGAAACGCCCGAAGAGGAAATCTCGCGGCGCTTTCCACAAGGGTCCTGACAAGTAAGCGACGATCTTGATGCCGAGGACGCTCGTGCCCAACGCTTCGGCCCAAGCCGCGAGGTCCTTACCACGGGTCCCCGGTAGCGCCATTCGCCCATAGGCGCTATCCGATCGGGACGCATCCAACATGGGACACGCAATGCGGCCCGACTTCGCGGCTACGGAGCGTCGATCGAGCATCGCCGCTCGCGCCATGCGGTAATCGAGGGCGACCTCTCGATAACCGTCAGCGTTCGTTTGCACCTTGCGCTCGATCGCGACCACGGCCGTACTGTACTCGATTCGACGCGAGACGACGCTTCGGGCGGTGCGGCATCGAGCTTCGTGACATCATGTGCTCACTGTGACGGATCCCCAAAAGAGCGCAAAGACGATAAGCGCGCGCACCGAGTCGGCCCTTCGACTCTCCGGCACGGTTGGCGCCAACAAGGTCATGGAGTCCGAGCTGTTGCGGCTCGTCAAGCGATCGCCGTTCCATGTCCGATTGCCGAAGCCGGCGCGTCAAGGCTCGATGGCGCTCCGTTATCCCTTCGATCCGGAGGTCGCGTGGGTCGCCGCGTGCTATCACCGGAGCTCCTCGCGCATTGGTTGGGAGCTCGCATCGTCGCCGGCGGTCCGGTTGGAGCCGCTCGTCGCGGACCTCGTTCCGCTTCTCGCGGCGGATGAAAGGCTCCCGAGCGGGCGGAGCGTGACCTTCACCGTCGAGGTGAAAGGCGCGGAAGACTTCGAGGCCGGACCTCTGCAGCTGCGCGGCGCCGTCAAGAGCGCCTTCGAGCAGGCCATGCAAAAACGCGGTGGGCAGGCGGTCGTTCAGAGCAAGGACCCCGAATGGGAGATGTTGGTGCGCCGCGTGGGGCAAGAGGGCGATCGACGCACGCTTCTCATCCTCGATCTCGGTCGTGGACCTCGCCACTTGCGCGGGCAGCGCGTCGCCCAGGGGCCCGCGCCATTGCGCGAGACCTTGGCGGCTCAGCTCGTCCTACTTGCGAACTGGATGCCGCATCTCGAGCCGTTGGTCGACCCGACGGCGGGGAGCGGCACCATCGCGGTGGAGGCCGCGCTGCTCGCTCGCGGCTTTGCGGTACGCAAGCCGAGCGATCTCCCGGCCCTTCGCTGGCCCGCTTTTGCCGGGCTTCCGCCTCAAGCGCCTCCTCTTTACTCGGATACTCGACCGTTCATCCTCGCCTCGGATGTCAACGAGGAGTGCATTGCCTGGATGATCGGCAACTTGCGCGCGTCCGGACTCACCGGCCGTGACACGGAGCACGCGATCGTGGTGCGCTCGATGAACGCGACCGATCTTACGCCGGAGCTCTTCGCCGAGATCCTTCCCGACGCGCCGAAAGAGCGCGGCGTATTCGCTTTCAATCCGCCCTACGGTCACCGGCTGCAAGCCGACAGTGGCGGGTTACCTCGCTTGTACCGAGACCTCGGACGCACGTTCAAGCGTTTCGACGGCTGGCGTGCCGCGGTCGTGGTCGCGAACGAAGAGTTCAAAGAAAGCTTCGGCGCTCGCCCGTCGCTCGTGAAGCCGACCTCCGCGGCCGGCCTTCGCGCGGAGTTTATCGTCTACGACCTCGGTGGAACCCAAAACCGGGGGAGGAGTGAATCCCGCCGGTCGAAGACGAAGCGCGCCTAAGCGTGGGTCTTGCCGCCGCTCGGTGTCTCTCAGTCTGAGATCGTTGGTGTCCGGTTGGGGTCGAGCTTCTCGACCTTCTTGCGATGGGACTTTTCCCGTTCGGGGATCAAAGAGCGCATGGACTCGAGCTTTCCGTAGCACAAGAGCTTGTCGCCGGCCTCGAGGACCCGGGTATTCTTGGGGTTCGAGATCACCGTCGTGCCGCGATGCAGGTTGAGCACGACGATGTCGGTTTCCCGAAGACCGGACTCAGAGATGGTCTTGCCCACGAGATCCGCACCCTCGGGAATCACGAGGTCCGCTACGCCGTAACCCGTCGATACCGTGAGGCGCTGCCGAACGTCGAGCTCGGGGAAGGCGACCTGGTTGTCGATGTGATCGATGATCGCGCCCGCGATGTCGAGCCCGGTCGCGCCCTCGATGCCTTCGAGTCCCGGAGAGGAGTTGACCTCCATGATTTGAGGGCCACTCGAAGACTCGAGCATGTCGACGCCTGCCACCCGAAGCCCCATGATCTGCGCGGCCCGGATTGCCGTTTCCTGAAACTCAGGATCGAGATCCACCTTCTCCGCTATTCCGCCGCGATGGACGTTGCTGCGGAACTCATCTCCTTGGGCGACGCGCCGCATCGCCCCGACCACCCGATCTCCGACCACGAACGCTCGGATGTCACGCCCTTTGCTCTCTTTCACGAAAGCTTGGAGGAGCACGTTTTGTTTCGTGCTCTGGAGGGTCTCGACGATCGCTTCCGCGACTTTGTTGGTCTCCGCGAGGATGACGCCGACGCCTTGGGTGCCTTCGAGAATCTTAATAATGACCGGAGCGCCGCCCAACCTCTCGATCGCGGGGAGGACGTCTTTGCGATCGCGCACGAACGCAGTCCGAGGGATACCGATGTCATGTCGGCTGAGAATCTGAAGGGCGCGCAGTTTGTCGCGCGAGTTCGTGATGCCGTTCGAGGTGTTCGGAGTGTAGACGTCCATTTGCTCGAACTGGCGAACGACGGCCGTACCGAAGTAAGTGATCGAGGCGCCGATCCTGGGAAGGATCGCATCGTAAGTGCTCAGCTCTTTCGAGCGAAAATGCAGGTCGGGGTCGTGCTGGCTAAGAGCGATCGCGAAGCGCAGGGTGTTGAGCACTTTCACGTTGTGGCCGCGCTCGAGGGCTGCTTCTTTCAGCCGCTTGGTGCTGTAGCACTTCGGCGCTGTCGAGAGAATTGCTATTTTCATCGTGACTCCTCCGCTTGTTGGACCCGATCGAGCGGTGAGACGTCACACCGCGCGGAGAGAATAGCCGAAAGTGAGGAGGCGCGCGGAGAATCGGTTATCCTACCGCTCGATGAAGGCTCATCGGCGGGGACATGAGACTTATCGGGGATTGGTGTTTCTCTACGTGACGCTGGCGGCCGTATCGAGCCTCGCGCAGTCCGGAGCGCCCGGAGGCGAGTGGCCTTATTACAGGGGTGACTCCGGCGGCACTCGATACTCGGCCTTGGACCAAGTCCGGCGGGATAACGTCGGACGGCTCGAGGTCGCGTGGACGTGGCG
>JAJCXL010000034.1 GCA_029263435.1 Acidobacteriota bacterium
ATCCGGACGGCGCCGTGCCGATGAGGCGCGGCAACGAGTAGAGTCGCTCGATCGTATGCGGCTTCGGAGTCTGCGCGAGGCCGGGGGAGCCTATCGCGAGGAGGCTTGCCAGGAGGAACAGCCGCCCGGCGCGCGCGCTGGTCCTACGAATCTTCGTTGCCTTCTGATCTAGCATCGGCGAAGCGTAGTATTGTCCGCGCCTTTCGGCCAGCCTTCAGGGATCGAAGCTCTCGCCGTCGAGCGGCGGCGTATGCACGGGGAGGCGCCGAGCGCGGGTGCCTTGCTCGAATGCGAAACCCAGAGACAGCAAGCGCGGTTCGCTGAAGGCGGGCCCGAGGAACGAGATCGTCACCGGCAAGCCGCGGCTGGTGAAGCCCGCTGGAACCACGAGATCGGGAAAGCCGGCGAGGCTCGCGATGTTCGTCGGGGTCGTTCCGATGGTGGCGTTGAGAGCACTCGCGCCTTCGAGGCCGCTCGGGGGATCGGCGTCGAGCCTCGTCGGGCGCAACGGGTTCGTCGGATAGACGATGGCGTCGAGTCGATGAAAGGCGAGAATCCCGGCAACGATGTCTCGCACCATCGGCAAGCCGTGAGCCTTGGCAGCGAGATATTGCGGGCTCTCGACTCCCTCCGCCGCTTGCTCCGTCTGCAGCAACGTCCAGCGTGACGCGTTGGGAATGAACCCCTCCGGGCTGGGCGCCGCGAAGGTCCTCGATCGCTCCACGAGATCGTCGACGCTTTTCGGGGTGTCTTCTGCGAGGTCTCCGAGATACTCCGCGATCTGAGGCCGAAACTCCGGGAGCCGTACGCTCCAGTAGAGGTCCACCCGAGACACGAGCAGCCATTCAGGAAACTCAATATCAACGATCGTCGCGCCGGCCCGACGCATCGCTTCCACGGACGCCTCGATCACCCAATCGACATCAGGGTCGTGTCCGAGGAACTGACGGGCCAGTCCGATACGAGATCCAACGAGTCCCTTGGGGTCGAGAAAGCGGGTGTAGTCCCTTTCGGCTTTCGCGCCGGCCTCTCCGGTCGCGGCATCCGCGGGGTCGACACCGGCGAGGACGCCCAAAGACACTGCGAGATCCGCGACGTGTCGCGCCATCGGGCCCGCCATGTCGAAAGACAAGCCCAAGGGAATGATGCCGTCGCGGCTGAGCAAACCGTAAGTGGGCCTCAACCCCACGACGCCATTCGCGGCGCTCGGCGCCCGGATGGACCCGCCGGTATCGGTGCCCAAGCCGAGCGGCGCAAACGCAGCGGCGATTGCAGCGCCCGTCCCTCCGGACGAGCCCGAAGCCGAGCGCTCGGGTTCGTGCGGGTTTCGAATGTAGCCATGGAGGGAGCTGAAGGCGTCACCGGAAGCAAGCTCCGTCATGTTGGTCTTCGCCAGCATGATGGCACCCGCTTCGCGTAGCCGTCTCACCAGAAACGCGTCGTCGGGCGGGATCGAGCCGTCCAACATGAACGAGCCTCCGGTCGTCGCGAGCCCCGCAGTATCCAAGTTGTCCTTCACGACGAAGGGGATGCCGTGCAACTTCGAGCGCGCACCGCTCGCCTCCCGTTCCTCGTCGAGGGCGCGGGCTCGTTCGAGTGCTCGCGGGTTCACGGCGATCACCGCGTTGAGCGCGGGGCCCACGCGATCGAACGCCTCGATCCGCGCGAGACATAGAGCCACGAGCTTCTCCGAGCTCAGCGTTCCCGCCTCGAACGCGGATTGGATGTCTTCGATCGTCGCCGTCGTGAGTGCGTGCGACTGCGCATCCGCCGCGAGAGTAGCCACCGCAAGTACTCCCGCGAGCACCACGACGACAGGAGAGGCACCTCGCACGAGTGCTCCGTCAGCCTGGAAAGGAGATGGTGAGCGTGAACATCGTCGGGTTCGGAGACAAGTTTCGGAAGAAGACGTGATAGATGTTCTTCCCGAGAACCGGGACGGTGAGACGAGTCTCCGTCGGCCCGGTTGGGTCCTGCTGGCGGATGACCTGGGTCGCCGCGGTTACGAGACGGACCTCAACGAAGAGCGCGGCATCGGGATCGTCCCACGACAAGTCGATCGAGAGCGTGCCGTCCGTTCCCACATCGGCGATGAACGGCCCTCCCGAGTTGAAAGACGGCACCGTGTTGTTGAAAGTACGCGTGACCGGCACGCCCGCTTCGCGGGTGGAGCCCGACGCGAGAACACCTGCCGCGATCCCTCCGGCAGCCGCGGCGCCCAACATGATGTACGCTGTCTTCTTCGTGCCCCGAGGCCCTCCGCCGGCCGCGCGCGCCGCTTCCTCACGCGCTCGCTCGAGCGCCTGGGGCGTCATGCGCATCGTCACCTCGACGAGGGCCGTCTCATCCGCCTCGACCCTGACCGTGTTCTCGTAGCGATGGTAGTCCTCGCGAGAGACCCTTACGAGGTGCTCACCGACGAGCGCGTTTCCGACATAGGGCGTCGTCCCCACCGCTCGCCCGCCGATGCTGGCGTCCGCGCCTGCGGGCGCGGTCCGGACTTCGATCCGGCCCACCATCGTCTTTCGCTTCGCGACGAACGCGGCGATCGAGGCTTCGGGAAAAAGTCCCTGCTGCGGCACGAGGTCAGGGTTGGCCCGAATCGCGGACTCGAAGTCGCTATCGGCAGTGCTCGCATCCCCAAGCGCGAGGTGATTCATGCCGATGAATGCGAAGCAATCGGCTCGCAGGAAAGTCTCCTCCAAGTTGGGAGCGATCTCCTCGAGGATCTGCAGCGACTCTCGAAAGCGGCCGTCCAGAAACGCTTGTTTGCCTACTTCCAGACGTTCGGACAGATCCGATTGCGCCGCCTGTCCGCCGAGAGCGAAACCAAGCGTCAGGGTGATGAATGCGAATTTCTGAAGCAACGACTAGATCCTCCTCAAGCGAGCTCCGCATGTTATCAGAATGAATGGCCGGTCCTGCTTCGACCACGTTAGCGTCTCATCGCTTGCAGCACGGGTCCGGCCCATGTGATGCTAGTGGTCGTTTTACGGAGGTTTCGAATGACATGGACCCGGCTCTCTAGTACGACATGGATCGCTGTTTTGGGGATGACTTGCCTCGCTTCCGCCCAGCCGCGGCAACCCACGCCCGAAGAGCGCGCCGAGCGCGAGCGACGCTTTCAGGCCGAGCTCAAGATGGAACGACCCGTGGCGGCGCTCGATTCCATTTGGATCGAGGAGCTCACTTGGATCGAGATTCGTGATGCTATCGCCGCGGGGAAAACCACCGCCATCGTCTCGACCGGCGGCATCGAGCAAAACGGCCCCTATGTCGCCATGGGCAAGCACAACTACATTCTTCAAACCGCCTGCGAGGACATCGCCAGGAAGCTCGGAAACGCGCTCTGCGCGCCGATCGTGAAGCTCGTCCCTGAAGGCGGCATCGACGAGCCCACCGGCCACATGCGCTATTCAGGCACCATCAGCGTGCGCGACGAGACCTTCCAAGCCATGCTCGAAGATGTCGGTGCGAGTCTGAAGGTTCATGGCTTCAAGAACATCGTCTACATCGGAGATAGCGGCGGCAATCAACGTGGAATGGCTGCCGTGGCTAAGAAGCTCAACAGCAAGTGGAGCGACGCGCATGCTCACCACATCGCGGAGTTCTACGACAATGACGGCCTCATCAAGTACATGAATGACGAGCTCGGCATCGAAGAGACCGAGAATGACGGAGTGCACGACTCCTACTGGATCACCGCTCTCCAGATGGTTACCGACCCATCCACCGTTCGCTACGAGCAGCGGGTCAAAGCCGGCAAAGCTAAAGTCAACGGCGTCAGCATCGAGGACTTGGACAAAACCGTCGAAGTGGGTAAGACGCTGATGAAATGGCGTGTCGAGAGGACCGCGAAGCTCATCGAAAACGCCGTGCGGCAGTCGTCGTCTACCCAGTAGCGGGCGAACGAAGGCGCGACGATAGGGCTAGGGCTTGACCTCAGGCCGAGGGCGGAGGGGCGAGCTCTTGTCCGACGAGTTCGCATCGCGATAGTCCGCGAGCTCTGAGTCCGTGATACGCATGTGCGCGGACGGCGCTTTGTCCCCGCAGGCCAAGAGCTCGCGCTCCAGCTTCAAGAAACAGATCGTCGGGGCGTCTTGATAGCGCACCCGTTGCTCCAAAAACGCGCGGTTCTTGATGGATAACGTATAGACCCTCTCCTCACCGCTGGGTTGCGTCACGCGCAACCGATAGGCACGAGAGGTGTCGTTGACACTAAAGCCCAGATACTCGGATCTCGGGATGGTGGCCATGTACCCTCCATGGGGCGAGTCGTGGTGGGACCGGAATGCCCGCGCGACTCACTGCCTCCATCATATCAGTGATTTGAGCCCGCGAGCCGTGGATCTACGGAGTCACCGAGGGAGGCATGCCCGTTCGCTTGCTGCCCGCGTTCTTCCACGCGTCGTAGCGTAGCCGCAACGTCTTGACGGGATTGGCGTTCTCATGCGGCTGAATATTCTCATCCGTCACGCTGAGATAGGCGAAGTAGTCGCCGTCATTGTGGGACGTTCCCTTCGTATCGTCTTTGTTCGCAATGGTGATGTAGGCAACATGCGAGGTCTTTCCCTCACACGGCGCGGCCGGCTTCGGCTCCTCTTCGCACGTACACCGCTTGTCACCGCCCGCTTCGTCTGCGCCTTCCATCGCGGCCATCACCCGATCGGCCAGGGTCCCCGATGCGCGCGTGAACGCGAGGGCAGCGTTCTCCGCAACGGTATCGCTGAATAGGATGTTCCCCTGCACTTGATAAAAGATGTCGTCGCCGACGTTTCCCGAGACGTAGAGCGAGGCGGCGCTATTGTTCTCGCCATTGAATCCAGCGCTGCGGCCCTGAAGATCGACGATCCCGAACTGCCGGCGCTCCATGAGAGGCTCGTCCTTCGCGTTCTCATGCGCTCGGAGCAGCTCGATAATCTGCGCGGGCTCCGTGCCTTTCGCTAGCTCTCGATACACGAGCATCTGGTTCTCTCGAGTACCGTCGACGCCGGCTTGGCAGGCCGCGACCCCGACCCCGGGAACGATCACCGCTTGAACGTCCATCAAATCGCGTGATGGACGCGGAGGAAACCGCGACTGCCTCACGCACGTCGCCGACGCGATGATGACCTGCCCCGTGCTCTTGTCGACCGCGATCACCGACCACGTCGCAAACGATGAACCCTGCGCGCACAGCAACAGCGCGACGACGGCCAAGACTCGTTTCAGCTTCATTCTCATCATTCTCCTTCAGCTTCGCCCAAGCGCCTATTATTATTGTTGGGACATGACGAAGACAACGACCGGAGAGAGCTGGCGCATCGCGGTGATTCCAGGCGACGGGATCGGAACAGAAGTGATTCCTGAAGGATTGCGCGCGTTGGAGGCAGCCGGGACGAAGTTCGGCCTGAGCTTCCACTGGACCGAGCTGGATTGGTCCTGCGAGACCTACCTTCGCACCGGCCGGATGATGCCCGAAGATGCGATCGAGCAGCTCGAGGCGTTCGACGCCATCTATCTCGGTGCCGTCGGCTATCCCAACGTCCCCGACCACGTCTCGCTTTGGGGGCTCCTCATCCCCATTCGGCGCGCCTTCGACCAATACGTCAATCTCAGACCGGTCCGACTATTCGAGGGAGTACCGTGCCCCCTCGTCGGCAAGAAGCACGGAGACATCGACTTTTATGTCGTCCGAGAGAACGTCGAAGGCGAGTACTCCGCCATCGGCGGTATCCAATACGAAGGCACCGACGACGAAGTCGTCATCCAGCAAAATATCTTCACTCGCAAAGGGACTGACCGCATACTGCGCTACGCTTTCGAGCTCGCTCGGTCGCGAGAGAAGAAGCATCTCACCTCTGCGACGAAGTCCAACGGCATCGTCCACTCCATGCCGTATTGGGACTCGAGGTTTCGGAACATGGCCGAGCATTACCCCGACATCACCGTCGACCAGTTCCACATCGACATCCTCACCGCCC
>JAJCXL010000035.1 GCA_029263435.1 Acidobacteriota bacterium
GCCGGGGGCAAATCTCGCGGGGCGCGTCGATGCGGAGATGGAAGTGCGTGGCACCCTGCCGATCCCATCGGTGCGAGGCACGCTCAACTTGTCGGAAGTCTCTCTCGAGGCCGCATCGGTAAGAGTGGATGACGCGCGCGCATCGCTACTGTTCGAGAATACTTCTACAACCATCCAAGAGCTCACCGGGACGCTCCTCGGCGGCACGTTCACCGTCGACGGGGTCGTGCCGCATAACGCCGAAGGTGAGACCGGCCGGCTGAACTTCCGAGTCGACGATCTCGACCCGACCACTTTACTGGCGTCGAACGTCGAAGGCGTTGAGGCGGTAGCGATCAGCGCCAGCGGTGCGCTCGCCGGCGCAGGGCTCGACCCGGCGCTGTGGTCGGGCAGCGGCGAGATCGATCGGTTTCGCATTCAGTCCGGCTCGACGACGATCGCCCAACGCCAGAGCGCGTCCTGGACGTTCACCGACGGCACGCTGTCAGTGCCGGGGCTCCAGCTCTCGGGGGGGTTCACCGAGCTCGAGCTCCAGGCTTCCGTGTCACCTTGGGCGACGCCTCTGGCATGGAGCGCGCGTGCTTCGGGACCACTGGATCCAGCCGGGCTGTCACCGATGCTCGCGGCTTACGGCTTGAGCTTCACCGGGACGACCCGGCTCGACGTCAGCGCGTCGAGTGGCGAGGAGCCCCTCGTCGTTCGAGGCACCGCCTCGATAAGAGAGGGTCGGTTGTCGGTGCGCGAGCCCGCGATCTCGTTCACGAGTCTCACGGCGGACATCGAAGTGACGGAAGAGGCGCTCACGCTGTCAGGACTGACCGCGGACGCCGGCGGCGGCAGCGTCCGGGCGTCGGGACGGGCCACTCTCGCTTCGGGCCAACCCGCCGAGCTCGATTTCGAAGCGGTCGCAAACGCCGTGCGGCTCAGCTACCCGGAAGGATTGAGAAGTCAGCTCGATGGGACGTTGCGCTGGCACGGCCCGTTCGACGCGCCCCGTATTACCGGCACTGTCACGCTCGACCGAGCGATTTACAGCGCGGACATCAACCTCGAGACCGAGCTCTTGCAATCGTTGTCGCGCGTGCAAGCGACGACGGCCGAAGAGAGCCTCTCGTCCAAAACCCGTCTCGATATCAGAGTCCGGACCCGTGAGGGATTGAGAATCGACAACAACCTCGCGCGGGTCGAGGCCTCCGCGAACCTCAGAGTGACCGGGACGCTCGCCGAGCCGGATCTCGTCGGTACGGTGACGGCTCGACCAGGTGGACAATTTCGTCTCGGACGCAATCGATACCGCCTCGAATCCGGACGCATCACGCTCGAAGGTTATCCTTCGGAGCCGGCCGCGCTCGACGTGACGGCCAAAACGGCGGTCTCCGAATATGACATCGACATGCGGGTCCACGGCACGACCGAGACCCTCGTCACGGACTTCACCGGCATCCGCCGGTCGGACCAAAGCGATATCTCCCGCGCGGATGCGGCGTCTCTCCTCGTCACCGGACGAACTCTCGATCGGGTCTCGATCGAGGGCCGCACGATTCTGGGAGAGCAAATGGCTTCCTATGTCGGCTCGAGCCTGGGCGATCTCGCGCAGCTCGGTCTAGGCGAGGTGTTGCCCTTTCGGCTCATCACGGTCGAGCCCGATCTCGTCGCGGGCGAGGCCGACCCCAGCGCCCGTTTCACCCTCGGCGCCGGGCTCACCGACACGCTGTCGCTGGTGTACTCCGTGGGTCTGGATGATGCCGAGAAACAGATATGGATCGTCGACTACCAGATGCCGTATCGAAGCCGCAGCCAGATCATTCGTCAGATCGACAACGAGTTCACGGCGGCGGTCTCGCAGCAGCTGCAGTTCGGGCGATCCGACGCCGCGGCCCGCGGCACGGACCAGACCGCGCGGATCGGCCGTCTCGGTTTTTACTTCGTCTCGGGTGAGCCCCTCTCTTTCCAGGACGAAGCGCAAGGGCAATTGGATCTCGGTCCAGGCGACCGCTATGACTACTGGACGGCATGGGGGCGGGCCGAGCAACTGCGAGATAGGTTGAGGGACGAGGGCTTTCTCGACGCGACGGTGGATCTCAAACAAACTCCCTGCGGCGCCGGATGCGTCGATCTCGATGCTTTCGTCGCGACTGGAAAACGGATTCGATTCCTGTGGACCGGAGACGAGATGCCCGGCGCGGTCGAGAAGGAAATGCGCACTTCCTGGGACGGCTACCTAACGTCGGCGTTTCTCGCCTCGGAGCTCGCCGCGGTCGCGGAGCGGGAGCTGTACCGCAAGAAGCACTACGACAGCGTCGTCCAAGTCGAGATTGAAGAGAGGGTCGAAGAAACCGTTGTCACGGTCGACGCCCAGCTCGGCCCCAAGGGCAATCGAGTCGAGGTCATCTTCGAGGGTCGTCAAGCGGTGTCCCAGGCCCAACTGCTCTCGAGCCTTCCCGTGGTCTCATCGGGAGCCTTCTACGACCTCACCCGAACGAAACGGGGTCGGCTCGTGCAACTGCTCAAGCTAAGCTACGCCGCCCTCGGCTATCTCGAGGCCGAAGTCGGTGAGCCCGAACGTCATTTCGACCCCGAGAGCGGCGTGCTCCACATCCGCATTCCGGTCACGGAGCGGCAGCTGTTCACCGTCGCCGGCATCGATCTCGAAGGCGTGAGTCAAATCGACCCGGCGGTGGTGCAAGCGCAGCTGAAACTCAGTCCTGGCGCTCCTTTTCGCATCACCGACTTCGTCAGCGACCGGGCGGCGGTGGCGTCCCTGTATCGTCGGCGGGGCTTTCGCGACGTGGAGGTGGAGGCATCGGTCGTAGGCGACGGCGAGGGTGGAGCCTATCGCGCTGAGTTCGTCGTCCGCGAAGGACAAGAAGCGATTGTCGGAGAAGTTCGCGTGGCCGGCAATCGTCGTACCCGCGAGCGCGTCGTCCGTCGGGAGGTGGCGCTGTCGAGCGGAGAGCCGTTGACGACCGAGAACGTCAACGAGACTCAGCGACGCCTTTATGAGCTCGGCATTTTTCGCTCCGCCGATGTCGTCATCGAAGAGCCGGCAGACGATTCCCAGGCGACGCAAGATATCGTCATCGATGTCACCGAGGTGCCGGTCGCGACCCTCGATTACGGGTTTCGCTACACGACGGACGGGCTGGCCGAAGTCGTCGCCGAGGTCCGAACCCCGAACCTCTTCGGCTCGGGCCAAAGAACCGGCTTTCGCACCCTCGTTGGAAGCGAGCAGCGGATCTTCCGGTTCCTCTACCACACCCCGTACATCTTTCCGCTGAAGATCAACACGAACTTCTTCGTGGAGCGAGCCATCAATCG